>JAFUGL010000073.1 GCA_017469405.1 Lachnospiraceae bacterium
ACCTCTTAATTAATAGGCGCGAAGCGCCGCAAATTTTTGGGTATTTGTCAAGTGTTTTTTTTAAAAAAGTGGGTGATTTAATAAAAAAAGAATCTCGCAAGCCTTATATTTCAAAGGCTCGGAGATTCCGAGAGTTTATATATATCTTTAGGAGGATAATCATGGGTATGGAGTTCACACTTTTAGGTGTAAAAAAATCTTATCCTGACAATTTTGAAAAAATCTCATCACATCTTGGTACATTTGTTGGCAGAGCAAACGATGCGATGAATAATTTTTTAGGTATTTATCAGAGCAACAAAAATTTAAATGAAGTAATTTATTATATGCAAGGACAGGCAATGGGCATTATAAATGAAATGTCAAATCAAGCTATAAAGCTTCTTGCTGACTGTGGTGTTTTTTTAACTCTTGAGGATTTTTTAAGCAAATATCAGGGAGCTATGCAATTTGATTACAACTCCCAAATCGCCATGACTTTAAATGCACAGGCACAGATTATGGCTGCTTACCAGCAAAGACAGATGATGAAGGGACCTCAGGGATATACCGGCAACCCAAATCAACTCGATATGGAAGCAAGAAATAATCTTTCAGCGCTTTATAAGGACGAAAGAACAAAAGCTCTTTTAACCGAAGCAATCCGTACCTGTATTATCAACATTTACAATGCTGTTTTAAATGAGCTTACAGAAAGCCACGTATATCCAAATGAGATACTTCTTTCAAGAAACAAAGCTAACGAAACCTTCTCTCTCAGTTTCCAGAGCTATACTCCGAATTTCCCACAAGTTGTTCAAGCAATTTATGAGTTTCCTGGGGAAAAGCCGTATTACGACAGTATCTTCTGGCAGCTTATCGCTGAGGAAAGTGATGACTTTGAACGTTTCCTGAAATTCTGGGGATTGGAATTTTTCTATCCGGGTATCTCCGAAAAGAGAAGTGCAGCAAAGGATTTCGATAATAAAATTAAAAATAGTGAATTAGTTAATTTTGATTATAATCAATTAAGTACGGAAAATTATGTTTATTTAAGAACATATCTTACAGGCCTAGGATATGATTCTCCTGCCAGTTATCCCGAATTTTCAAGCTATGCAGGTTATATCAGGAATTTCTTGCAGAACATCTGCCTATATGAAAATTTCTTTAATAATCCGCTATATGTAAGTTTCTTAAAAAAAGATATACCTATACAGGATTTTATTGAATTAATCAAAAAGGAACGTGATGCACTTCCTATAAATCCTTATCGTTCCATCTGGATTTATGGTGATCCTGTAGGCGACAAAGTTCCCCTTTCTCCAAAGCAAAATATGCTTCAAGCGGTTGCTTATGAGGGAGATAATATTGTATTTAACTGTCCTCAGGGACTTATGGGCAACAAAGGAATCATGCTAACTACAAAATACATCGTTGACCTTTCACGTAATGTAAGAATACCTCTTTCAAACGTTGTTGACATTGTTTACTTTGGTGCAGATAACATTCGCATTACCGACGGCATGCAGGCTATTGATATAGGCAAGCTTTCTGCATCATACATCAACAAACTCCTGCCTAATCCACAGATGAAGGATGGACTTGTAAGATCATTGACCTTCGCATTCCTAAATCTCATCAAAGTTTACTGCATCCGGTACGGCGGCAACCAGTTTCTTGCCCAAAGCAATCCACACCTGATTTAAATTCCGGTTTATCGGAGCAAGAGTCGGCAGGATATAGAGGGTGTAACTGCCGGCAGATAAATTAAATGGGTGCGATATCATATATAGGTCTTTAGAAGGACCATTTAGAGACGCGTTCACTTAGCGAAATATAATGAAGAAAAAGGGATTTGAAGCTTTTGCATTCATGCAAAAAAGCGTCAAATCCCTTTTTTCTGAAATTATATTGAGGTTAGTGAGCCTGCGCCTAAACGCTCCCGAGAGCGTGTCCTTCGAAGACCATATATATGATAAGCACCTTAAGGGAACTAACTCCGGCAGTTACACCCTCTATATCCTGCCGACTCTTGCTCCGACAAACCGGAATTTATCCTTCAATAGAGATAAAGTTGTCGGCCTCAACCTCAGGCTTTGCTTCTGCCTTTGGTACATTGAGCTTAAGAATTCCGTTTTCAAAGTTTGCCTTGATGTCTTCCTTACTCATGTTGTTGCCTACGTAGAAGCTTCTCTTACATTCGCCGTAATATCTTTCCTTGCGGATGAACTTTCCTTCCTCATTCTTTTCGTCCTTTGACTCATCATGCTTTGCTGATACGGTAAGATAACCGTTTTTGAATTCAGCCTTGACATCTTCCTTCTTAAATCCCGGAAGCTCCATATCAAGCTCATAGTGGTCATCGAACTCCTTAACATCTGTGCTCATATTGTATGCTCTGTTCTCCTTAACATAATTTGGCATACATCTGAACATATCTCCAAAATCATCAAAGAAATCTGAAACAAATCCGTTATAAATACTTGGTGCTAACATAAGCAATTCCTCCTTTTAATTAAAAACCTATTATTAATTATTTTCTCAAATAGCACTTTTTATATTCAATGTTATATATGTGTTATTTGTTATATTTAAAATAGCACAAGTTGTTAGCCAAGTCAAGTGTTGAGTGCTAATTTTTTGTGAAATATTTGTGAACTCATAAATTATTATTAAAAAATGGCTGTTTTACTGTGTTTTTACTTGAGTTTGATATGTAAGATATGCTATTATTTTTATATGATAAGGATAATTTGAAAGAAAAACTATACGATTTATTCTTATTCTACGTAAGATAACAGAAAAAAATCTATACGATTTATTCTTATTCTACGTAAGATAACAGAAAAAAATCTATACTATTTTTACTTATCATATGTGAGGAAATAATATGAACGATATAAATATTTTATTATATACCAAAGATACTGAAAAAAAGCAGGCAATTATGAAAATAACCAAATCAATCGATTTAAAATTTGGTGAATTAAAGGCAAATCAGGCAAATGATTTGATCTCATCCATAGTGGGACTGCCAACCTTTACTACTTTTGGCACAATGGATGAAACAAACAAAAAAGCTCCTGCTCTATGGAGCATGCCGGAGCTGGTTTTATTTTTCGGCGTACCGGATGCAAAGCTTGATGCATTTCTTGCTGAGTATAAAAAAACAGGTTTGGAGCGAATTAAGCTTAAAGCTATAGTAACTCCTACAAATCTTAACTGGTCATTATATTATCTTATTGAACACCTTAAAGAAGAAGCCAAAGCATTTGAATAAATCATGCTTTGGCTCCTTCTTTTATAACCTTTTTTTTAACCTTCTTTAATAATCTTTATTTAATTCCATACCATCCGATACCTTCACCACGCCATCCAAGACTTACAAGCCAGTCATTTTCGCTTTTACTTACAGTATAATTATGACTACCCGCTTTTGCATTTGGATTATACTGTCTGTAGAGAGGAACTGCCTTTGAATCATCAGAATACCAACCTATTCCTTCATACTTCCAACCTACACTCACAAGAAAATCTCGTTCTGTAGCACTCATAGTATAGTGGTGATCACCTGCATTCTTATTATATAAACGATATACAGGTGTATTTGATATTTTAGGTGCTTTCCAGCCTATTCCTTCATATCTCCATCCGACTTTGACAAGATTATTTTTCTCTGTATTATTTGATGTATAAAAATGTTCTCCACTGTTTGGATTATATAATCTATACATATTTACCATGTTGGCTTCTATATTAAATGTAAATGTCTTAGTACCTGTAAAATTTCCAATTCCTGTTACTGTAATATTTCCTGTACCAATATTTACATTATTGCTGTATGAACATATATAATCAATATCTTTTTTAAGTGTTCTACCATCATATTTCAATTCAAAAGACGGTATAATACTTTTTCCTGTGTAAACATAATTTGATAATGAAGATACAGTTGCAGCTTTTATATCAATGGTCGAATCTTGTGTATATGCCTTTATCCTTGCACATCTGTTATCAGAATAATAGTAATCCAAATCATAAGCATTTTCATCAATTATCAAAAATGATTGTCCTTCCTCGGTATCACTTATATATGAAAATTGTGAAAGCTGATAACTTCGATCAAAAAATATCCATACTTTGCCATCATCATAATCATCATATAGTCTAATAACGACTGAAAAACTATCTCCCGGTAAAAACATCTGTGCTTTATTTAATTTAATAGTATTATAACCTGCATATTTCAAATAGCCTGTCTGTGTACTCGATAGCATAGGCGTCCCGGACAACGGATTTCCTTCATCCGGATTTTTATAAATCTGCAACTCATACCTTACATTATCTTCTCCAATTGCTACGGCAACAGACTCCAACTTTTGTGCTTTATTGCCATATATTTCATAAATATTTGATACACCTATTCCATTGCTATAAGTTCTTCTATAATTTGTTGAGCCTCCATCATATTGATAATTATGATCATAATTATCTGCATTCTCAAATATAAATACAAAAGCATCTTCATTTGACAAACACAGATCTTCATAAGAAACCCACATATAAGACTTATTATTTTCTCCCCAACTGTTTTTTATAAGCCATGCTCCGGAGTTTGCAGGTTTATGTAATGAATTAAAATTATCTTTACTGTAATTATCATCCCAACCAACTATCATAATCGCATGATTGGCTTTATCGTTTACATTTTGATTAAATGCCCATGTTTGGGAATCTATTTTTTTCAAATACGAGGTTGCACTGTTTGACGGATAATAAATACCGCTTGAAACCGCACCATAATCCATTACCATTTGCTTTACTATATTATCATCTTGCATAGATACTATATACGAGTTCTGAAGATGTACCTTATCTTTATCAAATATATATGAATTATCCAAAGTCATATTGACACTCGCATTATCATATGGCACAAGAGTCTCATCAACCGCACCCTTCCATGCAAAAAGTGTAAACATAGAAAAATATTCTGTTCCTCCTAAATCAAGGAAATTATAACCCGGATTTAAAGATACGTAATCACCACTTATACTATTCATGGGATCAACTGACTTATGAAATACACTATATGCTAATTGCAACTCTGATAAATCAATACCATCCACGCTGTAATATCCGTTTTTTATAAGTGTAGTCTCTCCCGCACCCAATGTTGCAAATGTCCAACATGTCTCATGTGATGATTGATCTTTAACTGTTGTTATATAACCAAAATCTCTGGAATCATAAAAAGCCGGTACATTACTACTCTGTCTTAGACCTGAATTGATATTTTTGTATGGTGCTATTCTTTCTCCTGTATCTATATAGCCGCCTGCAAAAAAATCAGAAATATCTTCTTCAGTATATTCTTCATAATCCTCTGAATACTCTTCATTAGTTACAATTTCTTCGGTAGATGTTACTTCAGTAGATATCGCTTCAGTAAATGTTTCTTCAGTAGATATTTTTTCAGTAGATATCGCTTCAGTAAATGTTTCTTCAGTAGATGTTTCTGTTTCAACAATTTCTTCTTTGGATAATTCTTCAATTGTAATATCAGCATCTTCGGCAAAAGAATTAACACCATATGAAAAAACAATAATGATAGATAATACTATTGCGATCAATCTTTTTCTAATCATAAAAAATCTCCAAAAGACTTAAAAATTAGTTTATTTTTACTTTACTCCATACCATCCTATTCCTTCGCCTTTCCATCCTACACTAACAAGCATATCATTTTCACTTTTACTTACAGTATAATTATGGCTTCCGGCTTTTGCATTAGGATTATATTGTCTATATAAAGGAACTGACTTTGAATCATCTGAATACCAACCTATTCCTTCATATTTCCAACCAACACTCACAAGAAAATCACGTTCTGTAGCACTCATAGTATAATGGTGATCACCTGCATTCTTATTATATAAACGATATACCGGAGTTTTGGATGTCTTCGGTGCTTTCCATCCAATTCCTTCATATCTCCAGCCAACCTTTACGAGATTATCTTTTTCCTTAGAATTAGACGTATAAAAATGTTCTCCACTGTTTGGATTATACAATCTATACATATTAACGGTTTGACTACTGGTATTGCCGGATTCTTTCTGTGATCCGGAAGAAATAACATTTGTATATGCTTTTAACTTGAAACATAAATCATTTGCATCTTCATAATCATAGCAATCATGAAATTTTGAATCATATCTTTGCTTATAAAAGGATTGTCCTCTTGAAGTACTGCTGTCAAACGTCAATCTTCCATCATATGCAACCTGGTCCATATCAACAAAAAAACGAACATATCCGGTTAGACTTTTAAAGCTTACAACAACAGCAAATCTATCACCCTTTTTCACCGTAACCGAATTATCAAGCGGTACAGTCATATATCCCATATAAGATGTAGTTCCGGTTTGAGGTGTTTTAAGCATAGGCACTCCTGATTGCGGATTTGTATCATCAGTAGGATTAAGATATATCTGTATACTATATTCTACATTTCTTTGATATAAAGCAAAGGATACAGCATCAATACTTTCTTCTGCTGCTCCAGCAGCTGTATAAACATTTGCTATAGTAGGATTGGCAAGTGTTAATGTTCCATACCCACATATGCCGTCGTATTGATAATTAAAATCATAATTATCAGCCGGTTCAAATACATAAGCAATAGCCGGGCTTTTTGATATACTTACATCCTCATAGGAAACCCAAATATACGGATAACTGTCCGAAGCTGTACTTCCCCAGCTGTTTTTTATAAGCCATGCTCCATCCGAAGACGGCTGAGATCCGGATCTAAAGTTTTCTTTCGGATAATTGTCATCCCAACCTATTATCATAATTGCATGGTTCATCGCAAATGAACCTGTGTAATTATAAGTAACATCTCCATTATTCGCAACATAACAAAGATTTTGACCAAAAAATACGCCTGAAGCTACTGCACCATATTCTTTTATAAGACTTTTTACCTCACTTGGATAATCGGAAACACTTGAAACTATATATGCATTTTGTAAATGAGCCGAATCCTTGTTAAAAGCATAATTATTTGCTAAAACTGTTTTATTATAAGACAAATAGTATGGTACTACAGTCTCGTCTACTGCACCAACCCATCCGGCAAGTGCAAATACTGAACATATACTACTACCACCAAGATTTAGATAATCTGTAGATGAATTGATAATAACCCTGTCATTATCTATATTGTGTAATGGATCCTGCTTATCATGATATAAAAAATATGCAAGCTGATATTCCGAATAATCCGGTTCATCCGAAAGCGAAGCATATCCTTGTTTTATCATAGATGCCTCACCCGAACCAAGCGCAGCAAATGCCCAACATGTTTGATACGGAGATTGATTTTTTACACTTGTTATATAACCGTAATTTCTTGAATCATATTTTGAAATATCTATGGCCTGTAAAAGATCATCGCCATGAAAATCTTCATTGAGTATTTCATTTTGAGCTTCTGTATATCCTCCATCAATATCATCAAGGATATCCACCCAATATCCATGATACTCCTCCGGCTCTTCTAATTCTTCAGATTTATCCGGTTCATTTGGTTCTTCTGATTCATCCGATTTTTCCAACTCTTCTGAACCATCTGATTCATCCGGTTTCTCCAACACTTCTGATCCTTCTGATTTATCAAGTTCATCCTCAATTGTCATTTCATCAGTATCCGTATAGTTATCATTAGCAAAACAATCCGTTCCGTAAGATATCACTAAAATTACACATAAAAATGTTGCAATTATTTTTCTACGTAACATATTAGAAATCTCCTCATATTATATATGTATTTATTTTACACCATACCATCCGATTCCTTCACCTTTCCATCCTACACTAATAAGCATATCATTTTCTCCTTTACTTACAGTGTAATTATGGCTTCCGGCTTTTGCATTTGGATTATATTGTCTATATAAAGGAACTGACTTTGTATCATCTGAATACCAACCTATTCCTTCATATTTCCAACCAACACTCACAAGAAAATCACGTTCTGTAGCACTCATAGTATA
>JAFUGL010000007.1 GCA_017469405.1 Lachnospiraceae bacterium
GTAAAATCTAAAGTGAGAATCCGCATTTATTTGCTCAGAAAACGATGTGTCTGAACGAAGTGAGTTCATCGTTTTCGTGAAAATAAAAAGGATTTGAGCTTATTGATTTAACAAATCGATGGCACGTTGTGTATCAGCCTTATTCATATACTTTCCGTTTGTTAAAACTAAATTGGTGTGAAGTTATATGAGCAGTACCCGGCACCAACCTTTGTGCGATAAACCGGAATTTTTCGTTGTGTAACTGATTGATTGGTGGTACAATATAACGGAATTTGTGGCTTGTTATGAAAGAAGGAGATTAAAGATGAAATTTACAAAGATGGAAGGTCTTGGAAATGATTATGTATATATAAATTGCTTCAAGGAAAAGGTGGAAAATCCGTCTGAAATATCTGTGAAGGTGAGTGACAGACATTTTGGTATCGGTTCAGATGGGCTTATACTTATCAAACCATCTGAAATAGCAGATTTTACTATGGAGATGTATAATGCTGATGGTTCACAGTCTGAAATGTGTGGAAACGGCATAAGATGTGTAGGAAAATATGTGTATGATTATGGACTTACCGATAAAGAGGAAATAACTGTGGAGACACTTGCCGGTATAAAGTATTTGAAGCTTTTTGTAAAGGATGGTAAGGTTGAAAAAGTCACCGTAAATCTGGGTGCGCCTATATTAGACCCAAGGGAAATACCGGTTCTTGTGGATTCACTGCCTGAAGGGCTGGATAAAGTTGTAGATTATCCGATAAATGTGGGTGGAAAAGAATATAGGACAACGTGTGTATCAATGGGAAATCCGCATAGCGTTGTATTTGTTGATGATACAGATTCTTTCCCACTTGAGGAGGTTGGTCCGTTGTTTGAAAACAATGAATTCTTTCCAAGGAGAGTAAATGCAGAATTTGTACAGATAGTCGATAGAACCTATGCCAAGATGCGCGTATGGGAAAGAGGTTCGGGAGAGACACTTGCTTGTGGAACAGGAACCTGTGCATCGGTAGTGGCCTCTATACTAAATAGACTTACAGAAGATGAAGTGACTGTAAGACTCTTAGGTGGAGAGCTTGAGATAAGATGGGATAAAGAAGAAAATGTTGTGTATATGACAGGACCGGCAAAGGTAGTATTTGATGGGGAAATTGAGCTGTGATTATTTATTACGGTGATATAAATTGAGATAAGTGTTGGATTACTAAAAAATGACATTTATAACATGATCTGATTAATAGATAGAGGATTGACTTATGTATGCTTATGAGCAGAAAAAAAGATTACTTGGTCTGGGAGCTAATTTTATAATACTGCTATTTGAGATATTATCATTTTCTTATGTATGGTTCAAGTATTACAGAAGCACTACATACCATAACGGGGACGCAATTGTGATAGGGATGTATACTTTATTTATGTTTCTTATCACTAAGAGTCTGAACGGATATAAGAACAGCTATATGAGAAGTATGGATTTATGCCTTTCACATATGCTTGCGGTTATATTTGCAGCGATAGTGGGACATATATTTATATGTATGGTATGGAGCGATTATGTTGATGTTCTTCCGGTCGTTATTATGGCTGTGGTCCAGATTGTATTTGATGTGCTATGGGTGATTTTGGTAAGACGGATATATGTTCACATCTATCCGCCGAGAAGGGTGATTTTGATTTACGGAAATTATCCGCTTGAAACCTTCTTGAAAAAACTGGACGCAAGACAGGACAGATATGAGGTTTGCGAAATACTTAATTATCAAAAGGGTTTCGAGAGAATATGCAGTGATGTTCTTGATTTTGAGGGAGTATTTCTTTATGATCTTCCGGCAGAGGAGAGAAATGAAATTGTCAAATACTGTTATGAACACTCTATCAGAACATATATAGTACCTAAGATAACCGATATAATAATGAAGTGTTCTGATGACCTTTATCTTGTAGATACACCTATATATCTTTCAAGAAATTATGGTCTTAATATCGATGACAGAATACTGAAAAGGCTTACTGATATCATAGTATCATTTGCGGCGTTGGTGGTGCTTTCGCCGATTATGCTTATAATTGCGATTGCCATAAAGCTTTATGACGGTGGAAATGTTTTTTATAAACAGCTGCGCTTGACTAAAGATGGAAAGATGTTTATGATATACAAATTCAGAAGCATGATAAATGACGAAAATGACAAAGGAAAAAATGCAAGACTTGCAAGCAGGACTGACACACGTATAACACCGGTTGGTAAGATTATAAGAAATCTTCATCTGGATGAGCTGCCTCAGCTTTTTAATGTATTAAAGGGAGAGATGTCCTTAGTGGGACCAAGACCTGAGAGACCGGAGATATTTTTAAAGTATGAAAAAAGTGTACCACAGTTTGATTTCAGACTTAAGGTAAAGGCAGGCCTTACCGGTTATGCGCAGGTATATGGAAAGTATAATACTTCACCTATAGATAAGCTTAAGATGGATCTTACTTATATTCAACAATATACATACTGGCTTGATATTAAACTTATGTTACTTACGCTTAAAATAATGTTTAGAAAGGAAAGCTCCGAGGGAGTAGATGATAAAAAGCTGACTGCTCTTCCTTCGGATTATAAAGTAAAAACCTATACAAAAAAATATGATTTATCAAATAAGAAAGGAAATAAGATATGAATGTTGCAATTATTATAGCAGGCGGTTCCGGACAGAGAATGGGTCAGGATATACCAAAGCAGTTTATAAATGTTTATGACAAACCTATACTTATCTATACACTTGAAAGTTTTCAAAGACATCCTCTTATAGATGCGATTGAGGTTGTGTGTATTGAGGGATGGCATAATGTGCTTTGGTCATATGCAAAACAATTCAACATAGATAAGGTTAAATGGGTTATATCAGGAGGAAATTCTGCACAAGAATCCATAAGAAATGGTGTGGATAATCTTAAGGATGTTTGCAGTGATAAGGATAACGTAATTATACATGATGGTATAAGACCTCTGGTGGATGATGAAGTTCTTACGGATGTAATTGAAAAATGTAATGAACATGGAAATGGTGTTACATCTCTTCCTTATAACGAGCAGATTTTTGTCATAGAAGATGAATACACTACCAAGAAATATATACCTAGAGAAACTCTGAGAAGAGTATCAACTCCGCAGGCGTATAAATTTGATAAGCTTGTATGGGCATATGAAAAAGCTTTTAGAGAAGAGATTGGTATTTACGGCTCATCTTATACCAATACCATGATGGTTGAACTGGGTGAAACACTTTACTTTGCAAAGGGTTCTGATAAAAATATCAAACTTACTACTAAGGATGATTTAGAGATATTTAAGGGATATCTGACAGCAGAAAAGGATAAGTGGCTTAAATAATGGCAGACCTATTGATGTATAAAGGCTGCTGATTAAATGATAATCAGCTGTATTTTTGAAACTATAAAAAAATTGCGTGCGCTCTTATCAAAAGATGATAAAAAAGATATGAAAAAAATAGTTAGTTAGATAGAAAAGGAAATATTATGAGTTTATATGATAACATCACTTATATGGAAGATATAAAAAAGATAGCTTTACTTGATTATTCATGGGAAAAGTTAAAGGATAAGAGTCTTGCCATATCCGGAGCTACCGGAATGATAGGAAGTTTTCTTATCGATGTACTTATGTACAGAAATGAAAATTGTAATCAGAATGTAATGATATATGCATTTGGAAGAAATGAAGAAAAAGCTAAAAGCCGATTTGAGAGATATTATGATAATGAAAAATTCAGCTTCAAAAAGCAGGATATCAATCTTTCAATAGCGGAAGATATATGTGGAAAAAAGGTTGATTATATTATACATGCAGCAAGCAATACTCACCCTGTTGCTTATTCAAGTGACCCGATAGGAACAATTTCCGCAAATGTTATCGGAACCAATAATCTTTTAGAATGGGCAGTTAAAGTTAATTGTGAAAGGTTTGTATTTCTTTCTTCTGTTGAAATATATGGTGAAAACAAGGGTGATACTGATACATTTGCAGAAGACTATCTTGGCTATATAGATTGCAATACTTTGCGTGCAGGATATCCGGAGAGTAAAAGAACCGGAGAGACTCTTTGCCAGGCGTATATCAAGCAAAAAGGACTTGATGTAGTTATACCACGACTTTCAAGATGCTATGGACCTACTATGCTTGAATCTGATACAAAGGCACTTTCACAGTTCATCAAAAAGGGTGTAAACAGTGAAGATATAGTTTTAAAAAGTGAAGGCACACAGCTTTATTCTTATGCATATGTAGCCGATGCGGTTTCGGGCATAATTAAACTTATGTTTGATGGAGAGTGTGGTGGTGCATATAATGTGGTTTCAGATGATTCGGATATCATGCTCAAAGATCTGGCTAAGATTATTGCTGATTATGTAGGAAAGAAAGTTATATTTGAACTTCCAAGCGAGACAGAACGAGCAGGGTATTCAAAAGCTACTAAGGCTACGCTTGCATCAGGTAAGATAAAGGAAACAGGTTGGAAGTCGTACTTTGATATAAAAGAGGGACTTCATCATACTATAGATGTTCTCAGGAGCTTATATGAACATTAAACTGGACGAATATAAAAAATACAGCAACTTATTTACAGAGCTTGTAAGAAAAGGAATAAAACTAAAATATAGGAGGTCCTATCTTGGAATTATCTGGTCCATGATAGAGCCTCTTCTTACCATGATTGTACTGACTATAGTATTTGGTACATTGCTTGGACATAATGAAAAAGAGTTTCCGGTATACATTCTTGCAGGCAGACTTATCTATACTCTTTTTTCGCAATCATCAACGGCTGCATTAAAATCCATCCGTGCAAATCAGGGAATGATTAAAAAGGTATATGTTCCAAAAGCGTTATATCCGCTTTCAGCTATTACCTTTAATTATACATTATTTTTGATTTCGCTTGTTGTACTTTTAGGAGTATCACTTGTGCTTGGAGTATATCCGACATGGAGAATATTACTTGCTATAGTGCCGCTTTTGATATTATTTTTATTATCCGTGGGAGCAGGTCTGATTCTATCAACAGTTGGAGTGTTCTTCAGAGATATGGAATATCTGTGGAATGTGCTTTTAATGCTTGTGATGTACACTTGCGCAATATTTTATTATCCGGAAAAAATACTCGGAAGCGGTGTAGGTTGGATTTTAAAATACAATCCGCTATTTTGTATAATATCTAATTTTAGAAGTTGTGTATTCGGAACATCGATGGATGCCTGGATGCTTGGATATTCAGCTGTATTTGCGATTGTCAGTGTGTTATTTGGTATAATCATATTTGATAAAAATCAGGATAAGTTTATCCTATATATATAAGATATATTTGATGTATTAATTGGAATGTGTTCAACAAAACGAATTGATTAGGACAAGTTGATTGGGATATATACTATGCACTTAGTATCTGTGTGATACTATCTGTAAAAAATATGGAGAAAAGATGTCAGACAAGAAAAATGTTTTAAATGAAAAACTTAATACAGAAGATATCGCACTTAGCTTATCTGATATCGGAATGTGCTTTAATTTAAGCACCGAGAAGGTTGACAGTGTTAAGGAGTATTTTATCAAGCTTATGAAGCATGAATTAAAGTTTGATGAATTTTGGGCACTTAAGGATATAAGCTTTGATGTGAAAAAAGGAGAACGTGTCGGTATACTCGGACTTAACGGAGCGGGAAAGTCAACTCTTATGAAGGTTATCGCCGGAGTATTTCGCCCTACAGAGGGAACGGTTTATAAGCAGGGAGTTCTTGCACCTATGATAGAGCTTGGCGCAGGCTTTGATATGCAGTATACGGGAAAGGAAAATATCTATCTTTACGGAGCGGTTCTTGGATATACAAGAAAATTTATGGATGAAAAGATAGATGAGATAATCGAGTTTACAGAGCTTAAGAACTTTATAGATGTACCGCTTAAAAATTATTCGTCCGGTATGAAGGCAAGGCTTGGCTTTGCGATAGCTACAATTGTAAAACCGGATATACTTATACTTGATGAGGTGCTTTCCGTAGGAGATGCAAAGTTTAGAAAAAAGAGTGAAAAGAAGCTGCTTGATATGATGGATACAGGCACTACGGTTTTATTTGTATCTCACAATATCGAACAGGTAAAAAGGATTTGCAATAAGGCTCTTATATTGGAACATGGCAAGCTTGTTACATACGGAGATATGACAGAGGTCGTGGCAAGGTATGAGGAGATGATAAAGTAGCTGCAATCAATAAGAGATTTTTTCGATAAAAGATTTTGGTGATTTTTGAAACATGATTTATATAAGAGGTTTAGTATGAAATTTAAATTAAAGCAGATATTTAAAATGTTCATGCAATATATAGTTTTTCCGCTTATTTATTTTAAAAACAGGTGGAGTAAGGTTGAGGATAAGCTTGTTATACTTGCCGATTCAAAGCATGATTCCTGCCCGCCTTATATGATGAGCATAAGAGAAAGCTTAAAAAAAGAACATTATGATATAAGAGAATTTTATATAGATTCATCCAAGCATGAAAGACGTGACGTTATAAACAGCATGATGAATTTTATGCGTATATATCCGAAAGCTGCTTTTGTAATAATCTGTGATTATTATCTTCCGGTTTCTTCCTGCAAAAAAAAGAAGGAGACAAAGGTTATACAGCTGTGGCACGGCTGCGGTGCATTTAAAAGATTTGGACATGACGCATATGATGATATACCGAAGTTTTATCTTGGTTCACCGATAAAAAATTATGATTTGGTTACCGTGTCGGGAGATGAGTGCAGGACTTATTTTCGTTCTGCGATGCAGATACCCGATTTTGAAAATAATATCGTAAGACCTATAGGTGCAGCTTACACAGATAAGTTTTATGATGAAGAATATAAAGAGGCATGCAGGGATAAATTCAGATTTGCTTATCCAAATGCAAGAGATAAAAAAATAATACTTTGGGCACCTACATTTCGCGGAAATGCAGGAAGAACCAAAGAGTCAAAAAATGCAAAGCTCTTTGATAATCTTCGCCTTGATATAAATGCATGTGCGCGTGAGCTTCCGGATGCATTTCTTATAGAAAGTCTTCATCCGCATATGATAAAGGATAAGTCAAATATCATGACTACAGAAGAGCTTTTGGTTTGTGCGGATTTGCTTATCACGGATTATTCATCTGTCTTTTTTGAATATCTTTTACTGGATAAGCCGGTATTATTTTATGCACCCGATCTTGAAAAATATACTGATAAGAGAGGCTTTTATATAAACTACAATAAGCTTCCGGGACGAATTGTAAGAGATAAGAAAAATCTTAAATATAATATAAAAGAAGCGCTTTATAATGATGATATGTCCGAGCAAAGAGAGGACTTCAGAACAAGATTTATGAATGGCTGTGACGGTAAGGCAACCAAACGAATTATGGATTATATCGAGGGACAGATATGATAGGATAGATTGATGGGATGGATTTGTGACATTGTGGAAGAATAAATGACATTGTGGAAGAAACTGTGTCGCATTTTATGGGAGAGAAATGAGATGCTTGATAAGTTCAAAAAGACAAAGTATTTTCCCAAGGTAAAGGAAACTGCACCATATAAGGCGGTAAGATTTGTCTATTACAAAACAAGAAGAATAAAGAAAAAGATTAAGAAGCCTTTTATAAAGCTTTATAAGTTTTATATGTTCAAAATCAGATATCCGAAGCTTTATAAAAAGTATGAAAAAAATCCGGTGGATGATAAGAAGATTATCTTTATCGAAGGACGCATGAAGTTCATAACCAACAGCTCAGAATATATTTATAATGAGTTAAAGAATAACTACAGCTTTGACATACATACGCATTTTCTTCAGATGGGGTTTGTCAAAAGGAAAGAATACCGGAAGCTTTGTGAGGCTATGATTAAGGATGTGGCAACGGCGAAGTATGTATTTATGAATGATGCCTCAAATGTATTTGCCTGTCTGCCGATTAGGAAGGAAACTGTTGTAACACAGCTTTGGCATGGCTGCGGTGCATTTAAGAAATTCGGATTAAGCACCGCTGACCTAATCTTTGGTGACAACAGAAAGACTTTGGAAAAATATCCGTATCATAAGAATTATACTCATGTAACGGTCAGTGCGCCTGAAGTGGAGTGGGCTTATACCGAAGCGATGAATCTTAAAAAAGGTGTTGCCAAAGGCATAGGTATATCAAGGTCGGATTATTTTTACAATCAGGATAATATAAGGCTTGCGAGAGAAAAAATGGATAAGCTTTTTCCGAAGAGAAATGGAAGAAAGATTATCCTTTATGCACCTACCTTTAGAGGCAGGGTGGCCAATGCCAAGATGCCGGATGAACTTGACATAGCAAAGTTTTATGAGGCATTTAAAGATGAATATATACTTGTGTTTAAGCATCATCCTTTTGTAAAGGAAAAGGTTTTGATTGAAAAGAAATATAAGGATTTTGCAATTGACTGTACCGAGAGTATGTCGATAGATGATTTGATTTGCATTTCCGATATCTGCATATCTGATTATTCATCACTTGTGTTTGAATACTCGATTTTTGAAAGACCGATGGTTTTCTTTGCATATGATTTGGATAATTATTATGACTGGCGCGGATTTTATTATGACTACAAGGAATTTGTGCCGGGTCCGATTTATGCGACCAATGAAGAGATGATAAATTATATCAAGGATATAGATAAGAATTTTGATAAGCAGAAGGTTGTAGATTTTAAGGATAAATTTATGAGTGCCTGCGATGGACATGCGACAGAAAAGATTATGAAGCTTGTGTTTGGGGATGAGTTGGAGAAATATAAAAAGTAAACAGACAGAAATAGTATAATAAGAAAAAAGTTTATAAAACGATACTGATAATCTCTGTATCGTGTTTCCTATATCGCAAGGAAGACTTAATATGAACATAATTGTGAAAGCAAGGAACTTTATTTATGGTATCAATAATTATCCCTCTTTATAACTCTGAAAACTTCATATTGGATGCACTACGCTCTGCACTTATTCAGGAGGTAAAAAAGGAGATAATTGTTATAGACGACTGCTCCACAGATAAGTCACTTGAAACAGTGCTTGATTATGTGAAAAATAATCATAATGTTTTAAAGGACAAAACCAGAATTATAGTCAGGAAAAATTCTGAAAATCTTGGAGTCGCAAAAACCCGTAATCTTGGTGTGGATATAGCAAGAGGAGAGTATGTAGCCTATCTTGATGCGGATGATATGTGGACAAGTGATAAGCTTAAAAGACAGCTTGATTTCATAAAAGAAAAAAATGCTGACATCTGTACCGCGTCAAGAGAGATGATAGATGAAAACGGTGAAAGTCTTGGTCAGATAATCGGTTTTGAAAAAGAAGAGATAACGCTTAAGGATTTAAAGCGTTCAAATCATATAAACTGTTCTGCTGTCCTTGCTAAAAAGGAACTTATGAAGAAGTATCCGATGAAGCATGATAAGGATGCACACGAGGACTATTATGTGTGGCTTACGGCTGTTAAGGATGGTGCAAGGGTATGTAACATAAATGAGCCGCTTCTTAAGTATCGTGATATAAAGGGCAGCAGGTCGCATAATAAGCTAAAGGCAGCATGGATGACCTTTAAGACTTATAGGTATGCAGGCTATGGATTTATAAGGTCTGTCTTTATGATGCCGGTGTATATGATTAATGGAGTAATGAAGCATAAAAACTTTTAAAAACTGTTTAAAACCCTTTACTTTTGATAAAACTTATCATATAATACAGCTAATTGTATAAAGAAAATGCGTTGACGGAGACTGCTTGTAAAAGGACATGACAGGGAATATGGTCACAGACTGAGAACCATAACATGACACCCTACAAAAGCGGAACACTACCTGAGCAGGTATACTGAAGCCTACATCTTATAGCTTTATCACGAGCTTGCATTAACAATATGCAAGAATACTTTGATAATTGTTATGGTATAGGTAAGAGGTCTAGGTATATTCGGCTGACCACCGTTAAAGGTCAAGAGAGGAAGCTTTTGCTTCAATGCGGGTGGTACCGCGGATAAATTGTTTATTCGTCCCGAAGTCATATTCAGTTATTATGACTTTGGGGCTTGTTTTTTTTATGGCGACAAACAACAAGCGTAGTTGTTGCGAGTTGTCGATATGGCGAAAGGAATAAAAGAAGGAGAGAAAAAATGCAGCCAAATATTTACAGAGACATGACAATGGAAAACATAACAGAGGAGCTTGTGGGTAAGGATGTAAGACTTGCCGGATGGGTTGAAAATATAAGAGACCACGGTGGAGTATCCTTTGTTGACTTAAGAGATATGTACGGAGTTATGCAGGTGGTTATGAGAGATACAAGTCTTTTAGACGGTATCACAAGAGAAGAGTGTATCTCGGTTAAGGGTAATATCCAGCATAGGGATGAGGATACATACAATCCTAAAATCCCTACAGGTACAATCGAGCTTGAGGCTCATGAGGTGGATATACTCGGAAAGATTTATAAGCAGCTTCCGTTTGAGGTTACTACTTCAAAGGAGGTAAGAGAGGATGTAAGACTTAAGTATCGTTATCTTGATTTGAGAAACCGCAAGGTTAAGGATACCATGATATTCCGTTCAAAGGTTATAAGCTTCTTAAGACAAAAGATGACAGAGCTTGGATTCCTTGAGATTCAGACTCCTATCCTTTGTGCTTCATCTCCTGAAGGAGCAAGAGATTATATCGTCCCTTCAAGAAGATATAAGGGTAAATTCTATGCACTGCCACAGGCACCACAGCAGTATAAACAGCTTCTTATGGTATCTGGCTTTGATAAGTACTTCCAGATTGCACCTTGTTTCAGAGATGAGGATGCGCGAGCTGACCGTTCACCGGGAGAGTTCTATCAGCTTGACTTTGAGATGAGTTTTGCTACACAAGAGGATGTATTTAAGGTAGGAGAGGAAGTGCTTACCGCTGCATTTAAGGAATTTGCACCAAAGGGTTATGCGGTTACCGAAGCACCATATCCGATTATAAGCTACAAGGAGGCTATGCTTAAGTACGGTACAGATAAGCCGGATTTACGTAATCCACTCCTTATCATAGATTTATCGGAGTTCTTTAACAGATGTACCTTTAAACCATTCCAGAACAAGACTGTCAGAGCTATAAATGTTCATGCCAAGCTTTCAAAGGGACAGCATGAGAAGATGCTTAAGTTTGCAACTTCAATCGGTATGGGCGGACTTGGTTACCTTGAGGTTTTGGAGGATGGTTCATATAAGGGACCTATAGATAAGTTTATTCCTGACGATATGAAGGGTGAGCTTAAGGAACTTGCAGGACTTAACGTTGGAGATACTATTTTCTTCATCGCAGACAATGAGAAGCAGGCATCACTCTTTGCAGGTCAGATAAGAACAGAGCTTGGAACAAGACTTGATTTACTTGAAAAGAATGCATACCGCTTCTGTTATATAAACGACTTCCCGATGTATGAGTATGACAATGAGACCAAAAAGATTGGCTTTACACACAATCCGTTCTCTATGCCTCAGGGTGGTCTTGAAGCATTAAATGAGAAGGATCCTTTGGAGATTCTTGCATACCAGTATGATATCGTATGTAACGGTGTTGAGCTTTCATCAGGTGCTGTAAGAAATCATGATATGCAGATTATGGAAAAGGCATTTGAGATAGCAGGATATGATAAAGAAGTACTTGAGGCTAAGTTTGGAGCACTTTACAGTGCATTCCAGTTTGGAGCACCTCCACATGCAGGTATGGCACCGGGTGTTGATCGTATGATAATGCTTCTTAAGGAAGAGGAAAATATCAGAGAGGTTATTCCGTTCCCTATGAGCGGAACAGCTCAGGATCTTATGTGTGGCGCACCAAATGAAGTTACCGAGCAGCAGCTTCGTGAGGTTCATATTAAGATAAGACAGTAATTTGTTTTGCTTGGTTAGTATAGTAAGTAAACTAAGTAAGCTTGATTAAGATGGTTAGTATTGTATTTGAACTAAGTGGAAATTGAAAATGAAATGCAGTTTGATACTGCGTATAGAAACGAGGTTTAAAATGGTTATTACAGACGAAACAATTGATTATGTTGGAATCCTTGCCAAACTTGAACTTTCTGATGAAGAAAAGGAACAGGCGAAAAAGGATATGTCTAATATGCTTGATTATGTCGGCAAATTAGATGAGCTTGATACAGACAATGTAGAGGCGATGAGCCATGCTTTCCCTATAAGCAATGTATTTAGGGAGGATGTGGTTACTAATGGTGATGACAGAGATAATATGCTTGCCAATGCACCTGAGGAGCGTAACGGATGCTACGACGTTCCTAAGACATTTGATTAGGAGGTGGCTTTTGTGGATTTGATGAGTTTGACAGCAGTAGAGCTTGGACAGAAAATAAAGAATAAAGAAGTTACAGTTAAAGAAGCCGTAGAAGAAAGCCTCCGCAGAATCGAAAGCATAGAAAAGGATGTTAACTCCTTTGTAACCGTTGATAAGGAAGGCGCTTTAAAGCAGGCAGAAGAAATCCAAAAGAAGATCGATGCAGGTGAGCTTAACGGCCCTCTTGCAGGTGTACCTGTTGCAATTAAGGACAATATGTGTACCAAAGGTCTTCTTACTACATGTTCTTCAAAAATACTTGGAAATTTCGTTCCGACTTATACCGCGACAGCAGTTGAAAAGCTTATGGAAGCAGGTGCGGTTATAATCGGAAAAACCAATATGGATGAGTTTGCGATGGGAAGTACATCAGAGACTTCGTATTTTGGTGCTACTAAGAACCCATGGGATCTGGACAGAGTACCGGGAGGTTCATCAGGTGGTTCTGCGGCAGCAGTTGCATCTGAAGAGGTACCGTTTGCACTCGGTTCCGATACCGGTGGATCCATAAGACAGCCGGCATCATTTTGTGGTGTAACAGGTATCAAGCCGACCTACGGAAGAGTATCCCGTTACGGACTTATTGCATACGGTTCATCTCTTGATCAGATTGGACCTATAGCAAAGGATGTAAGAGACTGCGCAACCATTTTAGAGATTATATGTCAGCATGATGATAAGGATTCGACTTCTTATAAGGATGCTGCATCTGATTTTACATCTGCACTAGTTGATGATGTAAAGGGAATGAAGATAGGTATTCCGAGTGATTATCTTGCAGAGGGTATAGATCCTGAGGTTAAGGATGCAGTGCTTGCTGCTGCAAAGGTGCTTGAAGAAAAGGGTGCTATAGTTGAAGAATTTTCACTTGGTATGGTTGATTATGCAATCCCTGCATATTATATAATTGCTTCGGCAGAGGCATCTTCAAATCTTGAAAGATTTGACGGTGTTAAATACGGTTACAGAACCGCCGATTATACGGACTTGCATAACATGTATAAAAAGACACGTTCGGAGGGCTTTGGTGCAGAGGTTAAGCGTAGAATTATGCTTGGTTCATTTGTACTTAGCTCCGGATATTATGATGCTTACTATGTAAAGGCACTTAAGACCAAGGCACTCATCAAAAAAGCCTTTGATGATGCATTTGCAAAGTATGATGTAATACTCGGACCGGTTGCACCTACAACCGCTTTAAAATGCGGCGAGTCCTTAAGTGACCCGATTAAAATGTACCTCGGAGATATATATACGGTATCAGTAAACCTTGCCGGACTTCCTGGTATATCACTTCCTTGCGGATATGATAAAAATGGACTTCCGATTGGTCTTCAGCTTTTGGGACAGACCTTTGATGAAAAGAGTATCTTAAGAGCCGCTTATGCTTACGAGCAAAGCCGAAGCTACAAGAGATCTCCGATTGCGGAAAGGGGGCTTTAAAATATTATGGAAAAGACATATGAAACCGTGATAGGACTTGAAGTCCATGTAGAGCTTTCAACTAAGACCAAGATATTCTGCGGCTGTTCAACCGAATTCGGCGGAGAGCCAAATACACACACCTGCCCTGTATGTACCGGTATGCCGGGATCACTTCCTGTGTTAAATAAGGCGGTGCTTGAAAAGGCGGTTGCAGTTGGTCTGGCAACTAATTGTAATATAACCAGAAAGGGTAAATTTGACAGAAAGAATTATTTCTATCCTGATAACCCACAGAACTATCAGATTTCACAGCTTTATTTCCCGATATGCCGTGACGGTAAGGTGGAGATAGATGTGGATGGTGAGAAGAAATTTGTAAGGATACATGAGATTCACATGGAGGAGGATGCAGGTAAGCTGGTACACGATTCATTTACCGATACCTCACTTGTGGACTATAACCGATCAGGTGTGCCTCTTATAGAGATAGTTTCCGAGCCTGATATGCGCTCAGCGGATGAGGTTATAGCATACCTTGATAAACTTAGACTTATAATCCAGTACCTTGGAGCCTCCGATTGTAAGCTTAATGAGGGTTCCATGAGAGCGGATGTAAATCTTTCAATAAGAGAAGCAGGTTCAGAAAAGTTTGGTACAAGAACCGAGATGAAGAACCTCAATTCATTTAAGGCGATTGCGAGAGCAATTGAAAATGAAAGAGAGCGTCAGATAGATATAATCGAATCCGGTGAAAAGGTAATTCAGGAAACCAGAAGATGGGATGATGAAAAGGGATATTCATACGCTATGCGTTCCAAAGAGGATGCACAGGATTACAGATATTTCCCTGATCCTGACCTTGTTCCGATTATTGTGGATGATGAATTTCTGGATACTATTAAGAGACGTCAGCCGGAACTTCGTGATGAGAAGAGAATTCGTTACAAGGATGAGTATAACATCCCTGATTACGATATAGATATAATAACCAACTCCAAGAAGATGGCAGATATATTTGAAGAAACCATAGCTCTTGGTGCAGAGCCTAAGAAGGTTTCCAACTGGCTTATGGTTGAGACCATGAGACTTATGAAGGAACATGATAAGGATGCAGATGACATATCATTTTCTGCAAAGAATCTTGCCAAGATAATTGAGATGGTTGATAAGAAGGTTATAAATGGTTCGGTTGCAAAGGAAGTTTTTGAAAAGGTATTTACCGATGATATCGAGCCTGAAAGCTATGTTGAAGAAAACGGACTTAAGACTGTAAATGATGAAGGTGCTCTTACCAAGACTATTGAGGAGATAGTTGCTGCCAATCCAAAGTCTGTTGAGGACTATAAGAGCGGCAAGGAAAAGGCTATCGGTTTCCTGGTCGGACAGACTATGAAAGCTATGAAGGGTAAGGCAGATCCGGGAGAAGTAAACAGAATCTTAAAGGAAATACTTTCGAAGTAATTTTAGGTCGACTGTACGTAAAATGTACATGTGTAGCTCGCTGTCACTCACGCTGCGCTTAGCACATTTTACGTACAATCGACAAGAAGTATGTTGCAAACGATTGAGTGAAAAGGAGAAAATTATGAGAACTTATTTAGTAACAGGCGGAGCTGGATTTATCGGTTCAAACTACATTCATTACATGTTTAAAAAGTATGATAATGAAATCAGAATCATCAATGTTGACGCGCTTACTTATGCCGGTAATCTTGAAAACCTTAAGGACATCGAGAACAGAGATAACTATACATTTGTTAAGGCAAATATATGCGATAAGGATGCTATAGCTAAGATATTTGCAGAAAATGATATCGACAGAGTAGTACATTTTGCAGCAGAGTCACACGTTGACAGAAGTATCAAAAATCCTGAGGTTTTTGTTCAGACAAATGTACTTGGAACTGCAGTTATGCTTAATTGCGCCAAGGCTGCATGGGAACTTCCGGATGGTGGCTTTAAGGAAGGAAAGAAGTTCCTTCATGTATCAACGGATGAGGTTTACGGTTCACTTCCTGATGATGACAATGCATTTTTCTATGAGACCACACCTTATGATCCGCATAGCCCTTACTCTGCAAGTAAGGCATCATCAGACATGCTTGTAAAGGCATATATGGATACCTATAAGTTCCCTGCCAATATAACAAACTGCAGTAACAACTATGGACCTTACCAGTTCCCGGAGAAGCTTATACCGCTTATCATAAATAATGCACTTCAGGGAAAGAAGCTTCCTGTATACGGTGACGGTAAAAATGTTCGTGACTGGTTATTTGTA
Source organism: Lachnospiraceae bacterium (assembly GCA_017469405.1). GTDB lineage: Bacteria > Bacillota > Clostridia > Lachnospirales > Lachnospiraceae > Coprococcus_C. Next base: position 16,134 of record JAFUGL010000007.1, read on the forward strand.
GAAGACCATGCTAAGGCAATCGACATGGTTCAGGAGCAGGGAAGACTTTTTGAAACTTACAATATCGGCGGACACAACGAAAAGCAGAATATTGAGATTATCAATATCATCATAGACACACTTCAGGAGATGCTTCCTGACGGTGACCCAAGAAAGCAGCTTGTATCAAAGGATTTGATTACTTATGTTGAGGACAGAAAGGGACATGACAGAAGATACGCCATAGCACCTGACAAGATTAAGGCAGAGATAGGCTGGTATCCTGAAAACATGTTTGCAGAGGGTATCAAGAAGACTATCGCATGGTTCTTCGAGCATGAGGATTGGATGAAAAATGTAACAAGCGGAGACTATCAGAAGTACTATGAGGATATGTATGCAGGGAAGTAGAAATACTGTGATGATATGAACGCAGAAAAGTAGAAATACTGTGATGATATGAACGCAGAAAAGTAGAAATACTGTGATGATATGAACGCAGGGAAGTAGAAATACTATGAGGATATGTATGCAGGGAAGTAGAAATACTGTGATGATATGAACGCAGAAAAGTAAAAATACTGTGAGAATATGAACGCAGAAAAGTAGAAATACTGTGAGGATATGAACGCAGAAAAGTAGAAATACTGTGAGAATATGAACGCAGAAAAGTAGAAATACTGTGAGGATATGAACGCAGGGAAGTAGAAATACTGTGAGAATATGAACGCAGAAAAGTTGAAGTATGAGTAAAAAATGAATAGCAAGTTTTTGACTAAATAGATGCAGATTTGCTATCAGATAAAGTAGGGCTTAAAATAGGAGGATTAAATAATATGAAGGGAATAATTTTAGCAGGTGGTTCAGGTACAAGACTTTATCCGCTTACAAAAGCAGTATCAAAACAGATAATGCCTGTATATGACAAGCCGATGATTTATTATCCGCTTTCTACTCTTATGCTTGCAGGTATAAGAGAGGTACTTATTATATCAACACCAAGAGATTTACCTACATTTGAGGAACTTTTCGGAGACGGATCACAGCTTGGCATGAAGTTTTCATACAAGGTTCAAGAGACACCTAGAGGACTTGCGGATGCATTTATAATCGGTGAAGAGTTTATCGGTTCTGATAGTGTAGCACTTGTTCTTGGCGATAATATTTTTTACGGACAGAGTTTCTCAAAGGTTTTAAAAAATGCTGCAATCAGAGAGAAGGGTGCAACAATTTTCGGTTACTATGTTAAGGATCCGAGAGAGTACGGCGTAGTAGAATTTGATGAAAACGGTAAGGCTTTATCTATCGAAGAAAAGCCTGAACATCCAAAGTCAAACTATGCAGTGCCGGGACTTTATTTCTACGATAATGATGTAGTTGAAATCGCTAAAAATGTTAAGCCTTCAGCAAGAGGAGAGATAGAGATTACAAGTGTAAACAATGTTTATCTCGAAAGAGGCGACCTTATGGTTGAAACTTTAGGACGTGGATTTGCATGGCTTGATACCGGAAACCATGATATGCTTCTTGATGCAGCAGACTTTGTAGCCGCATTTCAAAAACGTCAAGGCATGTACATCTCATGTATAGAAGAAATCGCATTTAGACGTGGCTTCATAGATAAAGACCAGCTTCTTAAGCTTGCTGAGCCTCTTATGAAGACAGCATACGGACAATACCTTGTAGATGTAGCCAATGGACTGTAAAATTCCGGTTTATACGGGTAGGGGTCGGCAGGATATTGAGGGTGTAACTGCCGGAGTAAGTTTCATTAAGGGTGCTTATCATATATCAGGTCTTCGAAGGACACGCTCTCGCTCCGTTATCGATGCAGGCTCACTAACCTCAATATTATTTCAGAAAAAAGGGATTTGATGCTTTTTTGCATGAATGCAAAAGCTTCAAATCCCTTTTTCTTCATTATATTTCACTAAGTGAACGCGTCTCTAAATGGTCCTTCTAAAGACCTATATATGATTTCGCACCCATATA
>JAFUGL010000074.1 GCA_017469405.1 Lachnospiraceae bacterium
ATTAAATAGTGTGTCTTGGGCGTGAGCCATGTCACATAAAATACCTGCTTTTTATTTCGGACACTAATATGACAAGGCCCACGCCCCAAGACACATTTTAGTTAAGGGTAAATGCCCAGAGGTTTTTGATTTGCGGCATAAGGTGGGAAAGCTCCCAGGTCTGTTCGCTGTTGATACGGCTGCAGGGATCGTTTACGATTATACTTCCGTCTTGTGCGATGCCGGCAAGGACTATGAAATGTCCCTTTTGTGTAAAGTCGCCCTCGCCAACACTGCATATTATAGGAGAACCACTGTTTAAGGTGTTTCTGATTACATTTTCATCAAGAGATATTTCTTCTCCGGATAATCCGATTAAACTTGCACCTTCCGTCATTATGGACCATTTTGAACCGGAGCCTGCTTCATAATACCCATTATCATCCATAAGCTTACCAACTGTATAAGGATCATATTTGGTGTCTCCGCCAAGTCCCAGGCATACCATGGAAAGGCATGTAGGACCACATCCGTTTAAGGCAAAGAAATCATCACCGTATTGTTTGTATCCCCAGCGCTCGTCCCATTGAATAAATAGTGGAATCTCTCCGGCAGTTACTTCTTTGGATAAATCTATATAATAGGAAACATCATGCTTTTCGGGATAGCTCATAACAAAATCTGTTGTTTCCGGACGACGTTCCATAAACTCGATAAGCTGATCGGGTATTTCATCCGGATTATATGACACATTGGTTATATCGTAAGCATCATTGTTATAAGAATCATTGTTATATGAACTGTAGCTGTCATAGTCGTCATCCTGACCGAATTTTAATTCCTTATTATCTGAAGTTTTTACGTTATAGCTCATTACTGATGATGTATTGTCATTATTATCGATTTTATCCAGGAAGGTTTTTAAAAATCTTCCGGCTAAAAATAAAATAATTGATGCTATTACTAAAAGTGTGAAAACCACTCTGATATTGTGCTTTATTATACGTTTACGTTTCAGCTTTCTTTTAAATTCTTGTTTCTTATCGAAGATGAAATCATTGTTGCTATTATAGTTTGAATAACTGTAATTATCATAGTTCGGATAATTGTTTCCATAATAATAGTTCATTTTATTTCCCTCCCAAAGTGATTTTATGAATAAATTATTTAATCGGAAAAGTTATTTCCTTTTTCCGTTTTTTTCTAATGGGATTAGTATTCCCGTGCTTTGCGTAAAATATATCATCAAGCCTGTTTAAGAAACAATCGGTTAAGTGATTAAGAAAAAGGATATATTTTTTAAGAAATTATTATGGATTTTTAATGAAAAACGATGGATGGTCAGAGACTTTAATACTGTAAGGAATTCTTTCCTTAATAATATATGAAAAAATGTATCAATAATATGTAAAAAAATGTTGACATTGGAAAAACTTGATAATATAATATGCAAGTGTGCGTAAATCTGTGGTTTTATTGATTAACGTACAGATAATCTGTGTATAATATACACGAAAATTTATAAGAATCGGAGGTGAAAACATGCCAACTTTTAACCAGTTAGTTAGAAAGGGAAGACAGACTGTAGAGAAGAAGTCTACTGCTCCTGCACTTTTAAGAAGCTACAACTCACTTAAGAAGAAGCCAACAGATACAGCTTCACCACAGAAGAGAGGTGTTTGTACAGCAGTTAAGACCGCTACACCTAAGAAGCCTAACTCAGCTCTTAGAAAGATCGCCAGAGTTCGTTTATCTAACGGTATCGAAGTAACAAGCTATATCCCTGGTGAAGGTCACAACCTTCAGGAGCATAGCGTTGTTCTTATCCGTGGCGGAAGAGTAAAAGACTTACCTGGTACAAGATACCACATCATCAGAGGTACTCTTGATACAGCAGGTGTTGCTAAGAGACGTCAGGCTCGTTCCAAGTATGGTGCTAAGCGTCCAAAGGATGCTAAGTAAGATAGGCTTGGTTTTCAGAAACTAAAAATGTGCGAAAGTAGGTTATGTTTTCATTAGAAATATAAACATTTTTGCACGAACACATCTTTACAATGCTCATTAACAAAGGGTAACGGGATTGTTATTATTGAGGAAGATGTGAGTACCGTTGAATTAATTAAATAATTAAGGAGGGAAGAAACGTGCCACGTAAAGGACATATCGCAAAGAGGGATGTATTAGCAGACCCTATATATAATAATAAAGTGGTTACCAAGCTTATCAATAACATTATGTTAGATGGTAAGAAGGGTGTAGCTCAGAAGATCGTTTACGGCGCATTTGAGCGTATTGCTGAGGAATCAGGCAAGGATGCCTTAGAGGTATTCGAGGAGGCTATGAACAATGTTATGCCTGCACTCGAGGTTAAAGCAAGACGTATCGGTGGTGCTACTTATCAGGTACCTATCGAAGTCAGACCTGACAGAAGACAGGCTTTAGCACTTCGTTGGTTAACTACTTACTCACGTGCAAGAAGTGAGAAGACTATGGAAGAAAGACTTGCGAAAGAGCTTCTTGATGCAGCAAACAATACCGGTGCATCAGTAAAGAAGAAAGAAGATATGCACAAGATGGCAGAGGCAAACAAGGCGTTTGCTCACTACAGATTCTAGTGCAAAGACGTTCTGTGTTTTATATGTACTAAGATAAAGCCGATTGCTAAGTATGGCTTACAGAACGCATCGAAAAAAATAAGGAGGAAAATACCTTGGCTGGAAGACAATATCCATTAGACAGAACCAGAAACATCGGTATAATGGCTCATATTGATGCAGGTAAGACTACTCTTACAGAAAGAGTTCTTTACTATACCGGTGTAAACTATAAAATTGGTGATACTCATGATGGTAATGCTACAATGGACTGGATGGAGCAGGAGAAGGAAAGAGGTATAACAATTACTTCAGCTGCAACTACTTGTCATTGGACTCTTGAGGATCATCATAAACCAAAGGAAGGTGCATTAGAGCATCGTATCAACATCATCGATACTCCTGGTCACGTAGACTTTACCGTAGAGGTTGAGCGTTCACTTCGTGTACTTGATGGAGCTGTTGGTGTATTTGATGCTAAGGCAGGTGTTGAGCCTCAATCAGAAAATGTTTGGCGTCAGGCAGACACTTACAATGTACCACGTATGGCATTCATCAACAAAATGGATAAGATGGGTGCAGACTTTTTCTATTCAGTTCAGACTATTATTGATCGTTTAGGAAAGAATGCTATTCCTGTACAGATACCTATCGGACAGGAAGAGTCCTTCATCGGATTAGTAGACTTATTCGAGATGGAAGCATATTATTATAAGGATGACAAGGGAGAAGACATTGAGATAACTGCAATCCCGGATGATTTAAAGGAATTAGCAGACAAATGGCATGAGAACCTTGTTGAGAAAATCTGCGAATTAGATGATGATTTAATGATGCAGTATCTTGAAGGTGAGGAGCCTTCAGTTGCAGACCTTAAGGCTGTACTTCGTAAGGCTACTATAGCTTGTGAGGCAGTTCCTGTATTCTGTGGTTCAGCATACAAGAATAAGGGTGTTCAGAAGATGCTTGACGGTGTTATCGAGTATATGCCTGCACCAACTGATATACCTGATATCACAGGTGTTGATCCTGAAGGAAATGAAGTAGTTCGTCATTCTTCAGATGATGAGCCTTTCGCAGCTTTGGCATTTAAGATTATGGCTGACCCATTTGTAGGTAAGCTTGCATTCTTCAGAGTTTACTCAGGTACTCTTAATGCAGGTTCATATGTATTAAATGCTACTAAGGAAAAGAAGGAAAGAGTTGGACGTATCGTGCAGATGCATGCCAACAACCGTACAGAAATTGATAAGGTTTATTCAGGAGATATCGCTGCTGCAGTAGGTTTCAAGCTTACCGGTACAGGTGATACAATCTGTGATGAGCAGCATCCTGTTATACTTGAGTCTATGGAATTCCCTGAGCCTGTTATCGAGCTCGCTATCGAGCCTAAGACAAAGAATGATCAGGGTAAGATGGGTGAAGCTTTAGCAAAGCTTGCTGAAGAGGATCCTACATTTAAGGCTCATACAGATAAGGAAACAGGTCAGACAATCATAGCCGGTATGGGTGAGCTTCACCTTGAGGTTATCGTTGACCGTCTTCTTAGAGAATTTAAGGTTGATGCAAATGTCGGTGCACCTCAGGTTGCATACAAGGAGACATTTACTAAACCTGTTGATGTAGACAGCAAGTACGCTAAACAGTCAGGTGGTCGTGGTCAGTACGGTCACTGTAAGGTTAAGTTCGAGCCTATGGATCCTAACGGCGAAGAGCAGTTTATCTTCGAGTCAACAGTTGTCGGTGGTGCTATTCCTAAGGAATACATCCCAGCAGTTGGTGAAGGTATCGAGGAAGCTGCAGGCGCAGGTATCCTTGGCGGATATCCTGTACTTGGTGTTAAGGCAACTGTTTATGATGGTTCATACCATGAAGTCGATTCATCTGAAATGGCATTCCATATCGCAGGTTCTATGGCGTTCAAGGATGCTATGCAGAAGGGTGGAGCAGTTCTTCTTGAGCCTATCATGAAGGTTGAGGTTACAATGCCTGAGGAATATCTTGGTGATGTAATCGGAAGCTTAAATGCAAAGCGTGGACAGATCGAAGGAATGGACGATATCGGTGGCGGTAAGATTGTAAGAGCATTCGTACCACTTGCTGAAATGTTCGGATATTCAACAGAACTTCGTTCTTCTACTCAGGGACGTGGTAACTACTCAATGTTCTTTGAGAAATATGCACAGTGTCCTAAGAATATTCAGGACAAGGTTCTTGCAGATAAGAAGGGTTAAGAAACTGAAAACTTATATTATTAAGATTATTATTTCATGATAATATGCTTGGTAATTTGAGATTTTAGTCGAAAAAATGACACATTTTATGACTATCAGGCTTTTGCCGGTCTGATAGTCACAATAAAAGAAAATATATTTATAAAAGTGCTTGAAAATATTTCCATATTTTAATATAATATTGGATAGCCGATTAAACCCAAAAGGGGTATAAGTTTAAGGAGGAAATAATAATGGCAAAGGAAAAGTTTAACAGAAGTAAACCACATTGTAACATTGGTACAATTGGACACGTTGATCACGGTAAGACAACTTTAACAGCAGCAATTACTAAGGTTCTTTCAGAGAGAGTTGCAGGTAACGCAGCTGTTGATTTCGCTAATATCGATAAGGCTCCAGAGGAGAGAGAAAGAGGTATCACTATTTCAACTGCTCACGTTGAGTATGAGACTGAGAAGAGACATTATGCACACGTTGACTGCCCAGGCCACGCTGACTATGTAAAGAACATGATCACTGGTGCTGCACAGATGGATGGCGCTATCCTTGTTGTTGCTGCAACTGATGGTGTTATGGCACAGACTAAGGAGCATATCCTTCTTTCACGTCAGGTTGGTGTTCCTTACATCGTAGTATTCTTAAATAAGTGTGATATGGTTGATGACGAGGAACTCTTAGAGCTAGTTGAGATGGAAGTAACTGAGCAGCTTGAGGAGTATGATTTCTCAGGATGCCCAATCATCAAGGGTTCAG
>JAFUGL010000008.1 GCA_017469405.1 Lachnospiraceae bacterium
ATTCTTACTTCTACATCCATTATGTCCATTTATTAAGCCTTGCTCATAAATAACATATTCATCCTTCTTAAGATCTGAAAAAGTAAGAAGTTTAGAAACAAGATATTCACAAAGACCTTCATTTCCTTGAGAATCAAGCTTATACCAAAATTTATCCTTTTTATACTTTATCTGTGTACCTTCAGATGTTCCCTCTTGATATACAATGTATTTTTCATCAACATATTCATCAAACATAAAAACCTCCAATACAAACAACTATCTTACCAACACATCTTCAGCAGTAATGTTTTCACCCGGAAACCGTATCCAGATGTAATCATTAAACGATACTCCGTGTGTCTTTTTTACGATTTCAATTGGATTATACTCATCAAGTCCCCATGCTTTAAGCTTACTTTGTATATCTGCTCTTCCTTCCTCCGGACATCTTAATCTCAAAACCTCGTTCAATTGATTTCTTGAAATATTATCACTTGAGAAAATCTGCCTGATAGGGTGTATAATATATCTTGAAACATGAACCTTAGATTTATTAACAGATACTCTCGCAGAGATTTCATTTTTCCAAAAAACCTCAAATGTGAATTTATCTGAAAATGTATTACTTAATAAATGTTTATACAACTCATCTTTTTCTCTGCTTAAGTTTTCAATCAAAAACATTAATTCATTTGCCCTATCGCTTAAATCTCTTCTTGTCTGTATCTCAATTTCTGTTTCATAAACCGCTCCCGGCTCAACTTTTCCCAAAGCTTTACTATGAATCTCACTATCTTTACGCCACTGCTCATAATAATACTTTTTACCATTTATTTTTTTTATTACAATGCTGCTTGATTTATCTCCGATAACATTAAGTCTATCTTCAATCTGCTTTAATTCTTTTGTACAGTCTTTGAGTTTATTATCAAGATAATCATAAATTTCTCTTGTTTTATCCATAATATCACCTACTTTAAAATATAATCCATCTAAATAATATCATACAATTTGTAAATATTCAATAGTTTGTATGTTAAAAACTGTCGATTTATTCATTTATTATACATAACAATAAAAGGAAACTATAACGATAGTTTCCCTTAAATATTATCCGTTATTTAATAACTTCTATATAATGTTTCACAAAGATAAAAACACCAAAAGTAACGAATATCCAAAACATAAGATCAAGTTTACAATCACAAAAGACTTTGTGTATTTTTCTTGGTATTTTACTTCATCATCAATCTTTTCCTTTTGTCTTTTAGTCATTCTCCAAGTCGCAGGAAATAATGCTGCCACAAGGAAAATAACAAATAACATAATTCCTATAAAAATTAAAACACCTAACAGGCCTCCATCCACATCACCGGATACAGCTTTATAAATACCTGCTGCAACGATTAATAAAAGAGAGATTATTTCAACAATTTTTTCCCATGCTTTAAATTTACCTGTCAATTTCGTTACCTCCTAGCATTCTCATTTTTTTGATTTTTTTAATACTATACAGCAAAACACATATATAATCCATATCAAAACATCTGTTATCCAATAAAATACTCCTAAACCTTTAGGTAAAACAATCTCCAAAATATCAATTAACAGCCATGAAAGTAACGCAAAAATTATAGTAATACTTATAATCTTAATATTAATTCGTTTCATTTATCTCACCTACCTTTTTCAATCCATAACACGGTATAAAATTTTATTTAATTCATTTAATCACATCTTCTATACATTAGATAATTAAAATAGTATTTTGGTCGATTTTTTATAAAAAATATTTACATATTAAAACTATTATATTATACTTGTTTAAAATAAATATTATTTTCATAATTCTATATATTTTTACAAAAGATTCCAATAAAAAGAATATTTAAATATTGACATAATATCAGCTCAATCATATAATACTAATAGAAACAGCGTGCTGTTTCAGGTGGGCTAACACCCTAATCCGATATTCTTGCCGAACGAATGTGTCGGTAGTTGGCAGGCAACAGAAAAACCTGAATTCTTGTTAGACAGATGGCGCTAACCGTTGGCGGACAACAGAAAAATTAGTCATTTTAAGAGAGTTGATAATGCTAAAGTATTATTCAACTCTCTTTTTTAAACCATTAATAATATATAACGTTTTTATCATGCGAAGCATGATGTCGGTTGGATAGAGGTGTATGTAAGCCCTTGTAGGCTTCAGATGCTTAGCGTAGCCTTTTGAAACAAGTGAGCACTTAGCTTATAGATAACTTTTCTCCTTGCGTAGCAAGGAGAAAAATAAATAATATCCCACATTTGCATTTATGCAAAACTGTGGGATATTATTTATTTTTGTTTTTGATATGCATTAGTAGAAAACATATATATATGTTTAGTACTCCTACTTGTTTCAATGAGTGCGAACGCGCTACGCGAGTATCTGAAAGCCTACAAGGGCTTACATACACCATTCTATCCAACCGACCACAAAGCTTAATTGTCACTCTGTAGTGCATCGTATCCGGTCTCGCCGGTTCTTACTTTAACTACATTTTCCACATCGTATACGAAGATTTTACCATCGCCGATATGGCCTGTGTAAAGCACCTTACGTGCAGTGTTGATAACATCCATAACAGGAACCTTGGAAACTACCATTTCAACCTGAACTTTAGGTAAGAGCGACATCTCCATCTTAACTCCACGGTAGTATTCCGGTGCACCGTTCTGTACACCACAACCAAGAACCTGAGTTACAGTCATACCGGTTACACCGATATTGTTCATCGCTTTCTTTAACTTCTCGAAACGCTCCTGTTTAAGGATAATTTCAACCTTGGTAATCTTATGTTCATTAGGTATATCAGAAGTCTTAACCGCTGCCGGTACCGCCTCATCCATAGGAACACTGCCTATCATCTCGTAGTCGTCAAAATCAGAGGTATCTGAGATACCGGTCGGAGCAAATTCAAAGCCTGCATAAGCACTTGTAAGACCGTGTTCAGTAAGGTCAAGACCTTTGATTTCCTCTTCCTTACTTGCACGAAGACCAAGAGTTGCTCTTATAATTGCAAATGTAATGTAAATCGTAACTGCAGTCCATGCAGCAGTACAAATCATACCTAAAAGCTGAATTCCAAGAAGCTTAAATCCGCCACCGTAGAAAAGACCTACCATCTCATTTCCTGCTGAATCGGCAACTGAGTAACCCGGTACAGTATTTGTTGAGAAAAGACCGACTGCGATAGTACCCCAGATACCGTTCATCATATGTACGGCTACAGCACCTACAGGGTCGTCAACGTGAAGCACATAATCAAGGAACCATACACCAAATACTACAAGCACGCCCGATACTGCACCGATTATGATAGAACCTAAAGCATCTACTGTATCACAAGGAGCTGTGATTGCAACAAGTCCGGCTAAGGAAGCATTAAGACACATTGAAACATCCGGCTTGCCGTATCTTATCCAAGTGAAAATCATACATACTACTGTTGCTACTGCAGGTGCAATTGTAGTTGTTACAAATATATCGCCAAGCTGTGGTACACTTGTTGCGGCTGCACCGTTAAAGCCGTACCAACCGAGCCAGAGGATAAATACACCTAAGGCACCGATTGGGATATTGTGTCCCGGAAATGCATTGACCTTTGTTACCTTACCATTTTCATCTTTTTCAAATTTACCGATTCTCGGTCCAAGCATTGCAGCACCTACAAGTGCGCAGATACCACCTACCATATGAATACAGTTTGAACCGGCAAAATCATGGAAGCCTATCTTTGCTAACCAGCCGCCACCCCAGGTCCAGTGAGCCTCAACCGGATATATAACAGCAGAGATAACTGCCGAATATACACAGTATGAAATAAATCTTGTTCTTTCAGCCATGGCACCTGAAACTATGGTTGCCGTAGTTGCACAGAACACTAAGTTAAATACAAAGCCTGACCAGTCAAAGTCAGCATAATTTGTGAAGATATCAAAGTTTGGAATACCAACCAAACCACACAAAGCATCTTCACCCAAGAAAAGTCCGAAACCAAGCAGGATAAATGTAACTGTTCCTATACAAAAATCCATCAGGTTCTTCATAATGATGTTACCTGCATTCTTGGCTCTTGCAAAGCCCGTCTCAACCATTGCAAAGCCTGCCTGCATCCAGAATACCAATGCGGCACCTGCTAAAAACCACAGGCCAAACATCTCATCATTTACAGCATTTAAAATTTCTTCCATACGTCATTCCTCCCTTTTTATATTTCATGCCTTTTCTTTGTTTCTTGTACCAAACGAAATCTATCGCAGGCACGCTCTTTAAACAAAGAAAAGCGCATCTTATCAATTAAGATAGGATGCGCCTTTGCATGTAATAAATTTTAAATTATATGTTATTTTTTATTTTCTTCCTATACAGGATAATCATTGTTAAAGCACGCCATACATATAGGCAGGTCACCAACCATTTCCTTAAAGTCCTCGGTTCGCATATAGCCAAGTGAATCTGCACCTATGGTTTTTCTTATATCCTCTGAAGAGTGCTTGGATGCGATTAACTGGCTTTGGCTCGGTACATCTGTTCCGTAGTAGCACGGATATAAAAACGGTGGTGAACTAATTCTTACGTGAACACTTTTTGCTCCGGCAGACTTTAGCATATTTATAAGATTTGCCATCGTCGTGCCACGCACAATCGAGTCATCTATCAGAACAATTCTCTTGTCCTTTACCACACTCTTTATAACGCTAAGCTTCATATGTACCGCCGACTCGCGTTCCTCCTGTGTAGGCTTTATAAAGGTCCTTCCCACATAGCTGTTCTTGTGAAAAGCAATCCCAAATGGTATCCCGGACTCTTCCGAATACCCCTTTGCAGCGGCGACTCCCGAATCGGGAACGCCCACAACCAGATCTGCCTCAACGGGATAGGCTCTTGCTAAAGCCTTTCCTGCATTTATCCTTGAGTCATATACATTTATACCATCTATCACCGAATCAAGTCTTGCAAAATATATATATTCAAAGATGCAATGCGCGTGTCTTTCCTGACACAGGCTAAGATCTGATTTTATTCCATCAGGTGAAATGGTTATAATCTCACCCGGTTTTATATCTCTTACAAATTCGGCATCCACCGAAGTAAGTGCACAGCTTTCTGAAGCAAGTATGTAGCTTTCACCCCTTTTACCGAGGCAAAGTGGCTTTAATCCAAGCGGATCCCTCACTCCTATAAGCTTTCTCGGGCTCATAACTATCAAAGCATAACCGCCCTTAAGCTTTTTAGCTGTCTTTATTATCGCCTGCTCAACCGAATCACTGTCAATTCTGTTTACAGCTATCTCACAGGCAATTACTTCTGAATCCGTGGAAGTGTAAAATACCGCACCATCCTTTTTAAGCTCTTCCTTAAGTGTATCGGTATTGGTTATGTTTCCGTTGTGAACCAGTGCCAGTGTACCCTTAAAATAATTAAGTACAAGAGGCTGTGCATTTTCTATGCTGCTCTCACCGGTGGTCGAATACCTCACATGACCTACACCGAGATTACCGATTAGCTTATCAAGGTTATCGTTATGAAAAACTTCATTTACAAGTCCCATTCCCTTGTGCTGACTTACATTCCACATAGGTCCCCCGGTGTTGCAGACCGCCATTCCTGCGGCCTCCTGACCTCTGTGCTGCAAGGCACTCAGTCCGTAGTATATAGTATGGGCGGCCTGCTCATCTTCAGGGGAGTATATACCAAATACGCCGCATTCTTCATGTAATTTATCTAAATCCATATCGCTTTTATCCATAAAGCTCATTTTCCTAAACTCCCATACTTAGAATTTACTGATTCAGAAAAATCTATCTAAGCATAAAACAATAAGTCTTCATATGTAGGATATGGTAATAAATGTGCAGGAAGCTTATCCTCAACCTCATCCGCAATCTTACGAATCTCATCCATCTCGGCAAGGATAACATCATGATAATAAAATGATGCCTTGTATACGTCTTCTTCGGTCAATGCTTCAGCTGATGTCGTATCATCCTTAAGCTTGCCAAGCAGCTCGTAAATCTTATCATAAGCCTCTGACATAAATGCAAGCTCTGTCTTGCCTGCCTTGCTCTCGATACCGGCTGCATCACGCTTAAACTGAATTGTGTTGCTTAACTCATCCTCATAAGAATAAATTGCAGGAAGCACATCATGATTTAACATGCTTTGTAATGTCTTTGCCTCTATATGTATAATCTTGCAGTAGTTTTCTACGAAGATTTCATATCTTGACCTTATCTCTGTCTCTGTAAATACACCGTGTTTAGTGAAAAGCTCTATATTCTTATCATCAACAAAATGAGGAAGTGCTTCAGGTGTTGACTTAAGGTTGTAAAGGCCTCTTCTTTCTGCCTCCTCAACCCATTCATCAGTATAACCGTTTCCGTTAAATATAACCTTCTTATGTTTAGCTATGGCTCTTTTAACAAGCTGATGAACGGCATCCTTCATATCATCTGTATTTGCATCCTTAAGTTCTTCATAAAATTGACTTAATGCCTCTGCAACTGCAGTATTTAATACGATATTTGGTCCTGCAACCGAAACCTCTGAGCCAAGCATACGGAACTCAAATTTATTACCCGTAAATGCAAACGGTGAGGTTCTGTTTCTATCGGTAGTATCCTTAAAGAAATGTGGTAAAACAGTTGCGCCTGTTTCCATTCTTACTCTGTCCTGCTGGTTAAAGAGCTCATCCTTTTCAATCGCCTCAATAATTGCATTTAATTCTTCGCCAAGGAAGATGGATACAATTGCAGGAGGTGCTTCATTTGCGCCAAGTCTGTGGTCATTTCCCGCACTTGCTACGGATATTCTCATAAGGTCTGCATAATCATCAACCGCCTTAATAACTGCCATCAAAAACACCAAAAATGAAATGTTATCCGCAGGTGTCTTACCCGGTTCAAGAAGATTTAATCCTGTATTGGTTGACATCGACCAGTTGTTATGCTTACCCGAACCATTGATACCATCAAATGGTTTCTCATGTAAGAGACAGGCAAGACCATGCTTATCTGCAACCTTCTTCATAACCTCCATAGTAAGCTGATTGTGATCAACAGCTACATTAGTTGTATCAAATACAGGTGCTAACTCGTGCTGTCCCGGTGCAACCTCATTATGCTTTGTCTTAGCAGGTATGCCAAGCTTCCAAAGCTCTTCATCAAGATCATGCATGAAAGCGGATACTCTCGGCTTAAGTGCTCCGAAATAATGATCCTCCATCTCCTGACCTTTAGGAGGCATAGCTCCAAGTAAGGTTCTTCCGGTGAAGATTAAATCCTTTCTTTGCTTATATAACTCCTTATCAACAAGGAAGTACTCCTGCTCAGGTCCTACTGTTGTTGAAACATTGGTTACATCGGTTCTTCCAAGTAAATGAAGCATCTTTGTTGCCTCTTTATTAAGAGCCTCCATAGAACGAAGAAGAGGTGTCTTCTTATCAAGTGCCTCTCCGCTGTATGAACAAAACGCTGTAGGTATATAAAGTGTTCCGTCCTTTACAAATGCCGGTGAGGTAGGATCCCATGCTGTATATCCTCTTGCCTCAAAGGTTGCTCTAAGTCCTCCCGAAGGAAAGCTTGATGCATCAGGCTCACCCTTGACAAGCTCCTTACCGGAAAAATCCATAATGATTTGTCCGTCACCCACAGGAGTCACAAAGCTGTCATGCTTTTCAGCAGTATATCCGGTCATCGGTTGGAACCAATGAGTATAATGTGTCGCCCCATTTTCTACTGCCCACTCCTTCATCGCTACCGCAACCGAATTGGCTACGTCAAGCTCCAGGTGAGTATTATTTTCGATTGTCTTCTTTAATGCCTTGTAGATGTCCTTTGGTAACTTATCTCTCATAATCTTATCGTTGAAAACTAAGCTGCCATACAGTTCCGGAATATTCTTTGCCATAGCAAAAACCTCTCTTTCATTCACCGACATTCGGCTTAATATTTTAAAAATAGAAATAAAAAAGGGCGCCTTAGAAGTATTATCTTCTAAAGCGCCTTTGCTTTACGTGAGATAGTATTGCACAAATAAAATTATTTGTCAAGAATTATTTTTAAAATTTTTTTATGAAATTATTTCAAGTAAAAATTCAATTTGAAAATTTTAAATATCTCTTTTTTATTTACACAACTCTGCCACGATAGTATTTATAAGCTTTCCGTCTGCTTTTCCTTTTAAAGCAGGCATAACCTCTTTCATAATCTGTCCTTTATTCTTGCTTGCTATAACCTCAGCAAAATTATCGTTAAGGAATTTCTTAATCTCATCCTCGCCCATCATCTGCGGAGCGTATTCCTTAATTACATCATATCTGAACTGATACTCCTCCTTAAGATCTGTTCTTTCTGCCGGACAGCTGTCAAGCTGTTCCTTTGCAGTCTTTAAGGATTTAAGTATAACCTGGTCAACAAGCTCTTCCTTTATGTCATCTCTTGTTCCTGCATCTATTGCAGCCTTTTTTACATCTGAAACTATAGATGATATGGCATCCTTTCTTGCCTTATCATGTGCCTTCATAGCTGCTATCATGTCCTTTTGTAAAGTATCAAATTGCATCGTTTTTACCTCTTTTCCAAAAATATTATATTTATTTTAAATCATCTCAATTATCTTATCAAGTATCTTTCCTGCTGCCTCGTCCTTGCTCATTATAGGAAGCTCGGTAGTATCGTCTCTTGTTATAAGTGTAATTACATTTGTATCCGTTCCGAAACCTGCACCCTCAACCCTAAGACTGTTGGCAGCTATCATATCTACATTTTTCTTATCAAGCTTTGCTCTTGAATTCTCGATAAGGTTCTCAGTTTCCATGGAAAATCCGCAGATAATCTGTCCCTCGCGCTTAGTAGCTCCAAGCTCCTTAAGGATATCCTTGGTTCTGCCAAGAGGGATGCTCATATCATCATCCTTTTTCTTGATTTTCTCATCAGCAACCGTAATCGGTGTATAATCCGCTACTGCTGCGGATTTGATAATGATATCCGACTCGTCCTTATACTTCATAACCGCATCGTACATATCTGCCGCGCTTACAATATTTACCACCTCTACAAACGGTGGTGGTGCTATGGCAGTTACACCTGATACAAGGATAACTCTTGCACCTCTTTCCATAGCATTTCTTGCGATTGCATAACCCATCTTACCTGATGAATGATTGGTTATATATCTTACAGGATCAATAGCCTCCTGAGTCGGTCCGGCAGTTACAAGTACTGTCTTGCCAGCCAAGTCCTTTTCGTGCTTAATCTCTTTTAATATATAATCAAGCAAAACTTCTTCACTTGGAAGCTTGCCGGCACCCACATCACCGCATGCCAGCCTTCCGCTTGCAGGTGATACTATCTCCATACCATAATGCTCAAGCTTCTTAAGGTTATCCTGTAGTATAGGATTTTCAAACATATTGGTATTCATAGCAGGAGCGACAAGCTTCTTGCATTTGCATGCCATAACGGTAGTAGTAAGCATATCATCTGCTATACCGTTTGCAATCTTGCCTATAACATTGGCAGAAGCCGGTGCTATCATAACAACAGCTGCTTTTTTTGCAAGTGCAACATGCTCAACACTGTACTGAAAATTTCTGTCAAAGGTATCTACAAGACATTTATTACCCGTCAGTGTTTCAAAGGTAATCGGATTAATAAAATTGGTTGCATTTTTTGTCATTATGACCTGAACATCGGCATTTAATTTAACCAGCATGCTTGCCAGATTGGCAATTTTATAAGCTGCTATACTTCCTGTTACTCCGAGTACAACTGTTTTTCCATTTAACATACGCTCCACCTCCGTTATCATTAATACAAAATATACTCTTTATCATTGTAATTAATCTGATAGTTTTCTTTCCCACATAAAATCTACTACATAAAATCTTCCGTAAGAAGTCCATGCTTCTCATATCTTGATACATTTGCAATTTTGTTATTATCATCCACAAATACTACGTAAGGCTTATTATCCTTTGCCTCTTCAGGTGTCATCTGGGCATAGCACATTATGATAACCTTATCACCTATATCTACAAGCCTTGCAGCTGCACCGTTAAGGCATATCATTCCGCTGCCTTTTTCACCTGCGATGACATAGGTTTCAAGTCGGTTTCCGTTATTTACATCCACCACCTGAACCTTCTCGTATTCATATATTCCGGCAGCTTCCATAAGTGCCTCGTCTATGGTTATGCTTCCGACATAATCCACATCCGCCTGAATAACTGTAGCTCTATGAATTTTGCTTTTAAGGACATCTAATATCATTTTTTCCTCTTTTCTTTCAGGTATCTTTGATTTTGATTAATCGAATTATCAAAATCAAAGATACCAATTTAGTTTTTTCTAAAAAGTTATTAAAAATATATAAAAATTATATTGTTGCCATAAAGTTATCTATGAGTCTTGCCTCGCCGCCTATGTTTACAGCGATTGCGCAGAGGATTTCTCCCTTTATGGTGTCTATGCTCTTCATAGTATTGACATCAACGATTTCTACATAATCTATAGTTGCAAGAGGTTCTGCTTCGATAAGCTCTCTCATAGCCTTCTTAACCTTTGCTGCATCACGCTCTCCGTCTTCTACCATCTTCTTAGCCATAAATATGGAACGGCTTAAAACAAGTGCAGCCTCTCTTGACTTTGGTGAAAGGTAGGTATTTCTAGAACTCTTTGCAAGTCCGTCTGCCTCTCTTATAATCGGACATCCTACTATCTCGATATCCATATTTAAATCCTTGACCATACGCTTAACCACTGCAAGCTGCTGTGCATCCTTCTCACCGAAATATGCTCTGTCAGGTGTAACTATATTGAAAAGCTTATTTACAACCGTACAAACTCCTCTGAAATGTACCGGTCTTGAAAGTCCGCAAAGTGCCTCGGTAAGTCCTGTCATATCAACAAATGAGCAAAAGCCTTCGTCATACATTTCTTCCGGCTCCGGATGAAAGATAAGTGATGCACCTGCTGCCTCGCAAAGCTTTGCATCCGCATCCAAATCTCTCGGATAGCTTGCAAGATCCTCTGTCGGTCCAAACTGCATAGGATTTACAAATACACTTACAACCACGCGGTCATTTTGTGAAACTGCTTTATCGATAAGGCTCTTATGACCTTCGTGAAGGTATCCCATAGTCGGAACAAGGCCAACAGTAAGTCCTTCCTTTCTCCATGCCTTAACTCTGTCTCTTACTTCTTTTATAGTTGATACGATTTCCATATCCGTTTTCCTCCATTCATAATGTAACACAGGCGTGAGCCTTGTCGCATTTTAATAAATTATATTTGATAGTGAGTTTTGACAATCCCAAAAATATATTTTAGTATAACTTTTCAATTACATCATCATCTATCGCATAGGTATGCTTTGCTTCAGGATAAGTGCCTGCCTTAACCTCCTCGATATAAGCCTTGAAGGCTTCCATCATAAGCTGTCCCGTCTCGGCAAATCTCTTAACAAACTTCGGTGTGAAGTCTGAAAACATTCCAAGCATATCTGCATATACAAGCACCTGTCCGTCGCAGCCTGCTCCCGCTCCTATTCCGATGGTCGGGATATAAAGCTTCTTGGTAACAAGAGTTGCAAGTTTCTCAGGTACGCACTCCAAAGTTACTGCAAATGCACCCGCTTCCTGAACTGCAAGAGCATCCTCGATAAGCTTTTTAGCCTGTGCCTCGCTCTTTCCCTGAACCTTAAAGCCGCCAAATGCATTTATACTCTGTGGTGTAAGTCCAATATGAGCCATAACCGGAATTCCCGCATCGACTATAGCTTTAATCTGCGGTGCAACCTCCACACCACCCTCAAGCTTGACAGCCTGTGCGCGTCCTTCCTTCATAAGCCTTCCTGCATTCACAACAGCATCGTAAACCGATGTCTGATACGACATAAAAGGCATATCTATAACTACAAGTGCTTCCTTTGCTCCTCTGGCAACAGCAGCACCATGATGAATCATGTCATCAACCGTAACGGATAATGTATCCTCGTAGCCGAGCATCACATTTCCCAGTGAATCGCCGACCAAAATAGCATCAATACCTGCCTGGTCGATAAGCTTAGCCGTTGAATAATCATAGGCTGTAAGCATTGTAAGCTTCTCACCGTTTTCCTTAGCCTTTGCAAATGTTAAAACTGTTTTTTTCATAATATTTACCTCCTATATATCCCTACATCTTCCATCAAAGATGCGGTGCGGTCGGAGCATCTGCTCCTTACTACGGCTCAAGCAGTCCTTTCATCGCGTCATAATCATAGTCAGGTGAAGCCTTGTGCTTCATATCTGCTATCTCAACCAGCTCCCTTGACAAAAGCCTGTAAATGTCAAGCTCGTCAGGATTTTTGGAAAGGGCTTCCAGGTGCTTTCTTACCGTCTCGGTGTCACATCGTTCAACCGGTCCGGTCAATGCATCAGCACAGCCTTTTTTGATAAGATTATTCGCGTTATTTTCAAATAACGGCTTTAGGGCATCTTCCGCTTCTGCTTCGGAAAAACCGCAATCCATCATAAGCTTCATACTCTTATGATAAAGTCCGATTACAAGATTGCTTGCAAAAACAGCAGCTCCGTGATATTTAACCTTATCCTTTGCACTTATTATCTTAACCTGATGACCCATACCCTTAAACATATCCGTCATCACATCAATCCGTGCATCATTTCCTTCAATTGTTATATAAGCCTGATTGAAATTTATATATGACTCAGTCTTTGAATTGACTGCATATATAGGATGTATCGAATAACCATACACCTGGCTATCCATACCAGAAAAAACCTGTGAGGAAAGAGCCCCACTGGTATGACATATTATCTTCTCGTCCAGATTTGCATCAAGTCTGTCCAGCGTATCCGCCATAACAGCAATCTGCCCGTCAGGAACAGTGATAAATATGATATCATTACCATTTACAAGTTCAGTTAAGGACTGATAGCAATGAGAATTCGTGAACTCGGCCGCCTCCATAGCGCTCTTTAGGGTTTTACTGTAATAACCGCCAACCGTAATACCGTGGTCGGTCATATGCTTTCCCAGAGTAAATCCCATCTTGCCGGCACCGATAAATCCAACCTTCATAGCATTTCTCCTTCATGAACTGATATTAAATTTCCGGTACAGTTTCTCATACAGTTAATCAAACTGCATATTCGAATACCATCCACGTGCAATATATCATCTATGGGGATTTTTGTAAATATTTTTAAGAGAAAAAATTGTATTTTTAAAAATACACAAATAAAGCAAATATATCGTCCCGGGAAGGACGATATATTATAAACAAAGATAATTAAGTCGACTAAATAAATTCAATTTTCAGATTAAAGCTTATACTGCATAAAGTTTCCATTTTTCTCAAATCCAAAATCCGTATAAAGCAAAACTCCCATATCCGATGCGGTAATCTGTACCGTTCCGCAGCCATAGGCTCTTGCTTCATCTATAACCTTTGAAAGAAGCATTTTTGCTATTCCTTGTCTTCTGTAATTGTTGTCCGTATACATACTTGATAAAAGTCCTATCCTTCCACTCGTGCATCCAAAATACGGCGGCTTCTCTACAAAAGACATACCACTCGTTCCGACTATTTTATCACCATCCACTGCAAGCCACGATACAAACGTACCGTCAGCCATATGTCTTTTATAATAATCATATAATGCCGGTCTTAAATCAAAATCCTCGCTCGCTCCTTCTTCACGAAGCTGATTAATACGCATCTCAATAAATGTATCAATATCCTCATACGTTAATTTTCTATATTCAATCATAAGTATGCTCCTTTATTTTATCAAATAATAATTTTTAACCCATCACGAAAATGTGATGGGTTACTTCATCGTTATGTACTTATTCATATTAAGTTTTTATCATTTGTATGAAAGATTACTTGATTTCTCTGCGTTCAGATTGAGCTATTGCTTTATCAACAACTTTCTTTGCTCCTTCATAATTACCACTTTCAAGAAGCTCTTGCAACGCATAAAGAAAGAATATAAATTCATCTCTATTCATATTTTCTTCCATACCATCACCTCACAAGGTAATTATATGATTTCCTCCTTTCTTGTGTCAATAAAATTATTTAAAATGCACACATCCTTCCTTCAACTCTTTTTTATTTTTCTTTCGTGAATTAAAGCAAGAATTATCTTTGAAATAATAAATCAGAAAAAGCGAACTTGCTTATAAACATAATATACGACATAAATCGATAAAAGTAAATAAAAATATTACTGCTTTCACCACATGCGAAGCATGTCGGTCAGGCATGAGGATGCAGATGACTTATGCGTATGCTGTGGGATATACAGGTCACAAAAGGACCGTTTAAAAACGCGAGTACTTAAGGAAAGAGAAAATGGGATAACATGCTTTGCATTTATGCAAAAAGCTATGTTATCCCATTTTCTATTGAGTTTAGTACTCCTGCGTTTTTAACCGAGTGAGAACGTGTCCGTTGTGACCTGATATATCACGCAGCTATACGCATAAGTCATCTGTATCCATTCATGCCTGACCGATAAATTAAATGGTAACCGCACTGTAATTTGGTGCTTCCTTTGTAATCTGGATGTCATGAGGATGGCTCTCTCTAAGAGATGCAGCTGAAATCTTTACAAACTCTGCTTTCTCGTGAAGCTCCTCTATGTTAGCTGCTCCGCAGTAACCCATGCCGGCTCTCAAACCGCCAAGGAGCTGGAATACTGTATCCTCTATAGAGCCCTTATATGCAACTCTTCCCTCAACACCTTCAGGAACAAGCTTCTTTGCATTGCTCTGGAAATATCTGTCCTTACTGCCGTTTTCCATAGCAGCTATGGAACCCATACCTCTGTAAACCTTATATTTTCTACCCTGATATATCTCAAATTCACCGGGAGCCTCATCAGTACCTGCAAATAAGCTTCCCATCATACATACATTTGCACCGGCTGCAAGAGCCTTTGTGATATCACCCGAATACTTGATACCACCATCAGCGATAACAGGTATGCCTGCTTCCATCGCTGCATCATAAGCATCCATAACAGCAGTAATCTGAGGAACACCTATACCTGCAACAATTCTTGTTGTACATATAGAACCAGGACCGATACCGATCTTAACTGCATCAACACCTGCATCAATCATAGCCTTTGTGCCGCTCTTTGTAGCAACATTTCCTGCTATGACATCAAGATCAGGATACTTATCCTTAATCATTCTAAATGTCTTAAGAACATTTTCAGAATGTCCATGTGCAGTATCTATAACTATTGCATCAACCTTTGCAGCTACAAGCTCATCTACTCTGTCTGTTATATCCGGTGTAACACCTACTGCTGCCGCACAGCGAAGTCTTCCCTGTGAATCCTTTGCAGCATTAGGATATTTAATCTGCTTTTCAATATCCTTTATAGTTATAAGTCCCTTTAAGTTGTAATTTGCATCTACGATTGGAAGTTTTTCCTTTCTTGCATTTCCAAGGATTTCCTTAGCTTCCTCAAGAGTTATGCCTTCTCTTGCCGTGATAAGATTTTCTGAAGTCATGGACTCCTTAATTTTCTTAGTATAGTCTGTTTCAAATTTTAAATCTCTGTTGGTTATGATACCAACAAGCTTACCGTCTTCAGTAATAGGCACACCTGAAATTCTAAACTTAGCCATAAGCTTGTCCGCATCTGCAAGTGTATGTTCTGGTGAAAGTGAAAATGGATCGGTTATAACGCCAAACTCCGAACGCTTTACCTTGTCAACCTCTTCTGCCTGCTGCTGTATAGACATATTTTTGTGAATAACACCGATACCACCCTGTCTTGCCATGGCGATTGCCATTCTGTGCTCGGTAACTGTATCCATACCCGCACTCATAAGTGGAATGTTAAGTCTGATTTTCTTAGTAAGATTAGTAGCTAGATCAACATCATTTGGAATAACTCTTGAAAACTGTGGAACTAAAAGCACATCATCAAATGTAATTCCTTCACCAATTATTTTTCCCATTTTTTCTTCCCTTTCCATCTCTCGTTAAACGCTGTCTTCGTTAATGGTTTATGTGTATCATCTTTAATATATTTCGCACAATAATATCATTTAACCCTCGCAATGTCAATGATGAAAATTATATATTTTTTGCTTATTTATCCATGTATATACATACGTAAAGAGTAATCCACTCTTCTCCGTCAACCAAAAGCGGAACCTTAATACCCTCTATGTCTGACATAAGCTGTATATCTCTTCCGTATACTGCTATAGGTGGAGTAATATCTATCAAAATACCCTGTGTTGAAAAAATAGTAGCTGTATTACCCATAATCATATTGCTAAGCTCGTTTAATGCTGAAGAAGCCATCTCATCAAGTGTATCAACAGGCATACCGAACATCATCTTTGAAGCAATAGCCTTTGCCTTGGAATCTTCTATTCCAAGCACAACCTGTCCCTTCATCTCACCTACTATTCCAAGCTGTATCGCATATGTAAGTTCCTTAATCATGAACTCAGCCTTGACAGGCTTTCCAACAGTGAGATCAAGCGCTGCAACACTCTTAACGATTGATATACTTGATTGTAAAAACGGATTTATGTATTTAACGTCAATAGTCTGCTTCATACTTTTCTCCTTAAAAGATCTAACTTCACAAAATAGAAAGTCGATTGTCTAGATATTATATCATAGATTTTACATTCATTCAAATATTATTTGGATATAAACAAGCTTTTTTTTATAATATTTTTCCGCCAATATAATTGTCATATATAAGCGACATTTTAGTATACAATCATGTTGGTTTCACTAAGCTCATGATGTGCTGCATCCACCTGTTTTACGGTGACCTCATTGCCCGATGAAACATCATCTGATTCTATTATCAGTTCAGTATCACTTATATAGCTTGTATCTACCTTTTTATCGTTTACAAAAACAACAGAATAAGAGTTAAAATTCTCTCCTATAACTGACACAGAATCGCCGTTAGACTTTAATTCTTTCAAGGTAATTGGAGTAATACCCATCTTCATATGTCTTTCCGGTACCGGAGTATGTCCGTCGTAAATGTAATTATCTCCGAAAAGCTCGTCATAAGCTATCATTTCAAGCTTGGCGTCAAGCTCTTCTCCCTCATACAAATCATGTGCCTTCTGGGCATATCCGGAAGGTATCTTAAGCGCATTTAAAAGCTTGCCGGAAATCTCATTTGACATCATATCCTCATCCGGCATATCAAGATTAATGTTATTTACTATAACATATTCCGTCTGGAATAATGTACTGTCACTTAACTGGTGCTGTGATATATTGAGCGAAGGCAGATGGTCTCCGTAAAGGATAAGAATATAATCCTCTCCTCTTTCATCAAGAGCAGCCTTTAACTGTCCCATCATTTCATCCATCTCATATATCTGGTTTACATAATAATGGAATGGTTCCTCCATCTCCTCTTCAAATGTGTATTCTACCTGAATATGATCCTCACAGGTATCATCTCCCACAGGATAACGTCCGTGTCCCTGTACGCTTATCGTAAATACAAAGTCCACTCCCTCAGAAGAATCAAGGCACTTTAAAATATCATCCGTAAGAGTATAATCCTTTGCCCAGCCTGTCGATGTATACTCCACATTGTACATATACTCAAGCGAAGTAAAATCGTCAAATCCCATGGTATTGTACACATCATTTCTATCATAAAATGATGATTTATTATTATGTATTGCATGTGTGGCATAGCCCTGATCAGCAAGCAGGCTGCAAAGCGATACTACCGGCACATCATTTACCGTAGTTTTATAAGGATATTCTCCCGCACCAAAATATGTGGATTTAATTCCTGTCAGAACCTCAAATTCCGAATTGGCAGTTCCCGCTCCAAGCGCAGGAACAGTAAAGTATCCCGAAGGATATTCATCTTTAAATTTATTGAAATTAGGTAACGGATTCTCACTCATGGTAAGGCCCTTTAATCCATTTGGATCAAAGAAGGATTCAAGCTGAATGATGATGATATTTGGCGTTTTCATCTTACCCTTAACCTCAACCTTATCAAGTTCAGCCTTTATCTCCATCACAGCCTCTTTGCTGTAATCATCCGGTTTGCTTATACCATTGTCAATTATACTGTTTGTAAAACAGTATGCAAATCCGTACTCCTGATATGCCATACCAAGATTAGCAAAATCATCCGAAATAATATTGTGCTTAACACCAAAATTGGTAAAGCCCCAGACTATCCCCCATGCGATAACACACGCAAGCATAGTAAGCTTAACGTTAATCTGTCCCTCATATTTCGGAGTCTTTCTAAATAAAAATATAATTCCGGTTATAACCAAAATAATACCTATAAGTATAAGCACCTGCTGGAACTTGGTATAATATACATCTATCATACTAAATGTATCCTTAACCATAAGGAAATCAACAGCTGCAAAAGGCGTTACCCTGAAGCCCAAAACAATAAAATTGATAACACCACAGATAAGCCATATAATACTTATAAGTGCAATACCAAAAACTCTTTTTCTGATAAATAATGCAAATAACAATGTGAAAAATATAATAGAAACATTATATAGATATACAATAGGTGCATTAAATACAAATGCAAGTCCTCCAAGTATAGAACGTCTTCCAAGCATCTCAAGAACAAGTTCTATCAAAAGGGCGCACAAAAAACACCTAAATATCCATGTATGTATCGAATATTTAAATGCTTTCTTAATCTTTTTTCCTATTTTCTTTTTCCTGCTCAAAGAAAGTTCCCCTTCGACTGCATTGTCCTCTGCAGCCTCATTATCCTTAGCAGAATCAGCCGAAGCTTCTTTTACGTCATCAATAATTTCGTCTTCTTCTGTATCAACTACTTTTTTAATGCTTTTCTCAATCGGCTTGTCATTTGATTTCTTTTTCTTTTTACTCATTCTCTCCACCAAAACTCTCATTCATTAAAAAAACAAGCATTAAATCGTTCATTATATTATAGCAAAGTTTTATTTTTTTTCAACCTTTATTATAGGAACATGCACCTTACACACTTTATAGGTGCACGCAAACCTCACTGTCGCTCACGGTTTGCTTAGAGCCAAAAAGTGTCTAAGGTGCATGTTCCTATGTAATGTTTTCAACAAGCTATAATTTAAAATATTTTATCTCAAATAAAGTACCTGAATCATCAGAGGTTACATTTATATTACCATTATCCTCTTCAATTATGGTCTTTGACAGTGCAAGACCTATACCAACACTGTCTTTTGATGCATTTTCACCTTTATAAAATCTTTCAAAGATGTGAGGCAGGTCTTCTTTTGATATGCCGCTTCCGTAATCTCTTACGGATATCATCGAATAGACATTATTTTCCAGATAAGCTACATCTATAATGCTTCCATCCTCTGAATGTTCTATACAGTTTTTGATTATGTTTGTAACAGCCTCTGTCTGCCATCTGAAATCACAGGTTACACCCGCGCTGTCATCACCTTTAATATATAATTTTATATTTTTCAGATCACAGAGTGTAGAAACATTTTGTGCTGCTTTTCCAACGATATCCTTCAACAACACCTCATCCTTGATAAAGTTGATTGTATCTGCATCAAATTTAGAGAGCTTAAGTATGGACTGAACAAGGAAATTAATATTGGCAGTTTCCCTTTTTATATCTCTTATAAAGTCCTCCCTTAAAGTCTCGTCCATATCCGGTTCTTCTATAAGATTATCAAGTATAACCAGAATTGATGTAATCGGTGTTTTAAGCTGATGCGATATATCCTCGAGAGATTTTTTGAGGTTTCGCTTGTCCTTTAAGGAATTATCTGCACTTTCCTTAAGCATAACTGTTGTCTTATAGACCTCATTTTTAAGGATGGAAAGCTCGTCTTCTGACATATCATCTATATGAAGCTCATAATTTTTCCTGTTAATCTCCTCAATATATCTTGTTATCTCGGATATTTCTTTATCCTTTCTTCGATTAAAAATTAAAAATGTGACCAAAAGAAAGATTCCAAATGATATGACAATTAAAATGTTTATCCAAAATAATCTTCGATGTACCTCATCATTTTGCAAAATTGCAGAGTCTTTTTCGATATCCAAAATGTATCTTCTTAAAAACTCTCCGCTTGATTTATCGCTGTTAAGTATCTCTACAATCTCAGCATCACTTACATCAGGATATTTTTCTTTTACCGCTTCGATAATTGCCTCAAGCTTTTCATTGTAATTTTTTGTATATGTCCTATATTCATAGACATTAAAAACTACAGCCATAGCTGTAAACAGCAAAAATATGACTGCAGTTATAAATAAATATCTTTTTAGCTTTACCTTATTTTTCATCATCGATTCTATATCCTACACCTTTTACGGTCGTTATAATATCTGTTCCAAGCTTTTCTCTTATCCTTTTAAAATAAACCGTCACAGTATGGTCATCCACATCATTTCCGGTCCATTCCCAAATCTTATCAAGTATTACATTTCTCGTCACAACCTTATTTAAATCAAGGAATAAAAGATTTAAAAGCTTTAACTCGAGCGGTGAGAGCTCTATGATATCAGTCCCCCGCGAAACCGTCATCTTATCCATATCAAAGGTTATATCCCTGACGGTTACCGTCTCCGTCTTCTTGTGCCTTAAAAGAATTTTATTGATTCTTGCAAGAAGCTCTTTAGTGGAAAATGGCTTTGTAACATAGTCCTCTGCACCTATATCAAGACCTCTTACGATACACTCCTCATCATCCTCTGCGGTAAGAAAAATCGTAGGTATGTCATGAGCCTTGATATGCTTTTCATATAAATCAAAGCCGTTACCGTCCGGCAGTGTTATATCAAGGATAATCAAATCAATGCCTGATTTATTATCCTCGATATACGTACACGCTGTCTTGAAAGAGGTCCTGAACTTAAACTCATACCCTTTCTTTTCAAGCGCATACGAAAGTCCTTTTATAATTGTATCATTATCTTCTACCAGTAAAACAGTCATAATAACCTCATCAAAAATACATAATTATTATACAGAACAGGTGCCATGACACAATTTAGGTGCTAAGCAAATCGTGAGCGACAGCGAGATTTGCGTGTATCTAAATTGTGTCATGGTACCTAAATGTTATATCAGATGTTTTCATTCCTTATGGTTTCAATTGTGTTTTGTTTATTTATCTTACTCATTGAATATCTCATTATACCAGCTATAAGCAAGAACACTACAAGTACAGCCATAATTACTGCCATGTATGGAACCGCAAATGCAAGACCATCATCCCTGCCAAGCTTTGTATATATAATATATGATAACAAAAGTCCCAAAGGAAGTCCATACAATAAAGATTTTGTTCCCATAAATGCACTTTCGAGCCTTATCATATGATTAAATTCCTTTGTGGTCATACCAACTGACTTAAGCATTGCAAATTCCTTTTTCCTAAGTTCCATGTTGGTTGTTATGGTATTAAATATATTGGTTATACCGATAAGTGAGATAACAATTATGAAACCATACAGGAATATCGCTACAAGTAAGAATAAATTTCTCATCTGTCTTGCGCTTTCCGCAACATTTTCTATATATACACTATAATCTGCATCCTTAAACACTTTTTCAATATCATCCTGAAGCTTATCCGGCTTATCCGAGCTGTAAACTGCTGCTAGATTCGGAATATCCATCCCAACGCTGTTATAATACTCCTCTGATATTATTATAAAAGCTGAATACTCATTTACACAGAAAGGAAATGTATCTGCCAAATATCCTATATCCAAATTTATTTCCTTATCTCCAAAAAGTGTGCCGCTTAAAGAATCACCTTTAGCCGCATCAAATTTTCTTGCTCTGTATTTATGCTCCTTTCCATCCTCATCATAAGCCATTATCTTGACATTGTCTGCAAGGATTCCCTTATCATATACGTCCTCATACTTAAGTCCAAGGGAATCTATATAGTTTCTGTAGGTCTTATCATCCGGTACGATTACCTCCACATATATATCAGCCTCTTCCCCATCATACCACTCGTCATATCTTAAGAGCTCCTTATATTTATCCGAATATTTTAAGCTTGAATCATGTAAGGTTGTTTCTCTGTAAAATGCACATTCCTTTATATTATCGAAATTAGAGGTACTGTAAAGCTTTTCATAAATCTCTTTATCGTCCGTAAATTGACCACCGCCTGCATAATGAGAATAAATGTTGACAGACACATCATATTCCCGTATATCAACCCGATGTCTGACCAGATTAAATGCCATCTTCATAAAGGATGAAAGTGCCACAAATATTATAACCGAAACAGTTATGGAAATGATGGTTGTACGGTACTTCTTTTTATTTCTCTTAAGGTTCTTATAGGAAATCACGCCACCCATACCAAATATCTTTTTGATAGGTTTAGGACTCTTTAGCTTCTTGGCCTTAACCTTGATATCACCACTGTTTCTAATCGATACGATAGGTGAAACCCTTGAAGCCTTAAATGCACTTCTGAAGGCGGAAAGGTATATGGTAATCGCTCCAAGCATTATGGAAATAACTATCGCAATAACAGATGGGGAAAATACCAAAAAGCCCGTATTTCCAAAAAGCTCATCCACCATAAGCAGATTACTTACCTTAATAAGTATAAATGAAGCAAGCTCACCGCAAAGTATACCGAGAGGAATACCTATCAATCCAAGTATAAATGCCTCATACATAACATTTTTTCTGATCTGCTTTTTAGTTGCGCCGACACTTCTAAGCATGCCATATTCTCTGATTTTTTCAGTTATTGATATATCAAAGGAATTCTTGATGCAAAATACCGATGTAACAATTATTATAATGCAGACTATAACTACCACGATACCGAAGCTGCCAAGAGTTTCCTTGCTTAACGGATTATCTTCAAGGTCTATAAGATAGTAGTTAAAATCATATGAGTATCTTATATCCTTTAACAATTCAAAGATCTGCCGGTATTCCTCTTCGGAATTAAAATCACCGGTCTCATATTTTTCATAAATTTTGGCATCTATGCCCAATATACCTGCTGTAATCTTATATGCATCCTTTAAGACCTTTTTCTTATAACGTACGTAAACCTGGACCTTGCCCTGCATATCCTCTTCATCTATATGCGTTATAA
Organism: Lachnospiraceae bacterium; assembly: GCA_017469405.1. GTDB lineage: Bacteria > Bacillota > Clostridia > Lachnospirales > Lachnospiraceae > Coprococcus_C. The sequence continues at coordinate 23,161 of JAFUGL010000008.1, forward strand.
ATGTATAGCCGGGTGCCTCATAGTCCTCCATGCTTGGTCTTTCACATATACCGACTACAGTATAGGTTTTTGTTTCTGTGTCCACAATGCTTTCGCTGTAGTCCTTATATTCATCATATATTTCATCATCTGATACCTCGTCGGATGAATTTTCATTTTCTTTTGTATCTTCATCTGTTCCATCTTCCGAATCACCCTCTGTCATATACTCAAGCTCTGAACTTGTGATATAAGGATTATACTGGGTAAGCTCATTACCCTCACTGTCCATTCTCTTTCCAACCTCAAGAGTTATGGTATCACCTACGGAAAGACTGACTCTTCCGTTTGTCTTTAAATGTGTAGGTATAACAATCTCATTTTCATTTTCCGGAAATCTTCCCTCGACCAGATTGATTCCAAGCTTTTTTTCGGATTCATCTGTAAAGCCCATCACAAATGCGTAAGGCTTATATTCATTTTTTGAATCTGCAAGCACTGCATATCCAACATTTTCAACCAAATAGGTATCTTCAACACTTCTGTTGTTTTTGATATTAACAACTTCCTCGTAAGGCACATCTCTGAAGCTTACGTGATAATCTCCCTTTTGCCTTTTCTCATATTTAATCATTGAATCTATAAAGCTTTGGAACATGGTTGCAACAGCTGTTATGAGTGCAACCGAAAGCATAATACCGATTATGGTAACAATAGTTCTTTTTTTATTTAACTTTAAATCCTTTATTGTCAGCTTTTTCAGTACATTCATAATTTATACCTCGCTTAACCTTCCATCTTCTATCTTGATAATCCTGTCTGCCATCTTGGCAATCTCCATGTTATGGGTAATCATTACAATAGTCTGTGCCCTCTCCTTATTGGACTTCTTAAGTAGTGCAACTATCTCATCACTTGACTTTGAATCAAGATTTCCTGTCGGCTCATCCGCAAGGATAATCGACGGATTGGTTATAAGCGCACGTCCTATCGAAGTCCTCTGCTGCTGACCTCCCGAAAGTTCATGAGGCAGATGCTTTCTTCTACCCGTAAGTCCCAAAAGCTTAAGCAGCTCATCAAGATTCTTCTTATCTACATCCTTATTATCAAGCGAAAGAGGAAGAGTTATATTTTCCTCCACATTGAGTATAGGTATAAGATTATAAAACTGATATATAAGTCCCACCTGTCTTCTCCTGAATATAGCAAGCTTGTCATCATCAAGCTCGGATATATCCTTTCCGTCTATAATGACCTTCCCTGAAGTCGGTCTGTCTACTCCGCCTATACGATGTAAAAGCGTTGACTTACCACTTCCAGATGCTCCCACTCTCGCAACAAACTCACCCTTTTCTACCGAAAATGAAGCATGATCAAGTGCCACAACCTCGGCTTCATCCTTTCCGTATATCTTTGTTAAATCCTCTACTCTCAAAATTTCCATACTGAAACTCCCTTCTTAAATCCTGTGACAAGAAGCGCAATCCTTGCCACATCCTCATCATCTTAAACACATTATATAACACCCAAAGTTACAACAAAGTTACACTGAAAAAAAATGTCTCGCGCTCTTTTTACATAATGAAAGCGCGAGACGGCGCAGGGTGTCCGGTGGACACCCGCTATGCGCGGACTGTCGCTGGCGTCCGGTGGACGCCGGTTAGCGAAGTAGCGGAGAAGATCGAACCTTCGAGCCCCCGGCGGGGGCTCGTATTATGCAAAAAAGAAGGATATCCCTGAAAGGGAATATCCTTCTTTTTGCATAATAAAAGCGCGAGACGGGGATCGAACCCGCGACCCCCTCCTTGGCAAGGAGGTGCTCCACCGCTGAGCCACTCGCGCATTTGCTTGCCGTTTCATAACGACAAGACATATATTATCATAATGTTTTAATTGTGTCAACAAATTTTTCAAAAAATTCCTTATAAAAACTCCGACAAAAAATGCTCACTTTTTTATAAATATATTATATATTATGAATTCAAATCAATATATGTAGTTATAAGTTCATGTACCTTATCCTTATCATGATCCTTAATGCTTTCATTAAGAACCATTATAAAATCACCATCTTCACCAACGTACTTTTTCTTATTTATTTCTTCGATAATTTCATCAGTTATATCTGATAAATTTTCATTTACAGACTTATCAAGTCTCTTTAAAAGTTCAATATCAACCGAAGCAATATTATTAGAATAATCATCTGTATCAGCAGAATTTTCCTTATCAGAAACATCTGACCTGATTTCATCAACCTTATCAACATAATCAAAGTACTCTCCTATATTGATCATCAACTCATCAAGGTGATTTAAAAGCTTATCATAGTTGTTATTTAAATATGTTTTATTATCAGCATTTATAGCAGCTTCAATCCTCGTAGCTTCTTGAGAAAAAGCATATGCTCCAACATTGTAACTTGAAGCTTTAAGAGTATGAATTCTTTGCTTAAACCATCTGGTATCTTCTACCCCATGGGACTCTATAATATCCTTCAAATTACTGTTTTTCTTATAAAATGACCGAAGTATCTTATTAAACACATCTATGCTTCCACCAATTTTTTCAATAGCCTTTTTGATGTTTATATCAGATTCAAGTTTTGCCAGACCGTCAGCATACTTTGAATTTTTGATATTATCAATAACATTACTTGATTTTTCTTTAATCTTATCTTCCGGAAGACAATCTCTAAGCATAGCTGCAACTCTTCTTACATCCATCGGCTTAAGCAGAGTTCCTGTAAATCCATTTTCCAAAAGAATATCACTATTGTCAGTAACCGTATCATAATCAAGTGAAATAATTGGTAACAACAAATACTTTTCTCCGTCAAGACTTCTGATTTCCTTCATAGTATCAGTTCCGTTCATAATAGGCATGGCAAGATCCATAAATACAACATCATAATCATTATTCATAACCATATCAATAGCGGCTATACCCGAATCAGCAGTATCTATGTTCATCTCAAAGCTTTCAAGAGTTTTAACTGAAACTTCACGACTTACAGCCTCATCATCAACTACAAGTGCTTTTACCTCAGGAAGCCACATCTTATCAGCTATTTCCTGTGAAACAATATCGTCAATTCTTTCTCTCTCATTATCTATCAATGCGGCATCAGCTACCCTTTGATTTAGTGAAAGTGTAAAGTTGGAACCTGCGCCATATACACTTTCAACTGATATATCTCCATTTAAAAGTTTAGAATATCCTTTGGCGATGGCCAGACCTATTCCATTACCCTTGCTTATGTTGTATTTTCTATTATCAACTATACTATATACCTCAAATATATCAGAAAGACGTTCCTCCTGTATGCCAACTCCTGTATCTGAAATTGTATAACTCATGCTTACTTCTTTATCATTATACTCATAAGCATCAACTGAAATAGTTATGGAACCTTCCTTTGTATATTGAATAGCATTATCCAAAAAGATTTTTAATATACTCTCTATCTTATCTTCATCGCCAATCAGATTATCCGAAATATTATCACCAATTTCAACAAAAAGCTTAATGTTTTCTGAATCAATTTTCTCTTTCGCATATTCAGAAAGATTATAAACTATTGTTGATACCGAATATAATTCCCTGACTGTTTCAATTCTTCCTCCTTCAATCTTTGCAAGAAGAATTATATCATCAACTTTGTCAAGAATTCCATTTCCTATCTCATATATATCCTGAACATTTTCTCTGTAAGCATCTTCCTTATCCATAAGTTTTATTAGCTCATCAGCTTTTGAAACCATTGCATTTACCGGAGTTTTAATTTCGTTGCTCATATTGGCAAGATAATCATTTTTTGCTGTACTGGTTTTTATAACTTCCTCATGTTCTTTCGACAACTCTTCTAAAGCTTTATTCTTATTTTTAATACTTTTTCTCATTCGTAAAATTCCAACAACCATAAGAAGAACAACAATTAAAATACCGCTTACGATTAAAATTCTCGATACCGGATTTTCAGTAAATCTGTTCTCTTTTTCTATAGTAAATGAAATTTCATTTTCACATGGCGTACCGTCGCCATTATAAGCATTTATATGAAATGTATAAATACCACCTTCCAGGTTGGTATAAACCGCCTGCATAGTATCATTTCCAGATATAAACACCGGCTCTTCATCAAAGCCTTCAAGCATATACGCTACCTGTATATCTCCTCTGTTTCTATAGCTTAATACCGCAAAATCTATAGTTATTTTTGCAGCATTACGATCAACCTTAAGTCCATTTGAAAGGTCGTCAAACTCGTATCTTTGACCATCAACATCTACAGCAGTAACTCTTATTTTAGGTGAAATCTGATTGTATGAAATATTTTGTGTGTCAAGTGAACATATTCCTGTGTTGCAGCATACATATAGTATGCCATTTTTATTCATAAATGATTTACTGTACGTATTGATGGTTTTATTGAGACCATCATCAACATCAAAATATCTTCCAGAAATTCCGTTAGAACCAAGCAACTCGTCCTCTGTAGTCCTAAGCACACCCATTGAGCTTATAATCCACACAAAATCATCATTAATGATTAAATCATAGATATTATTTGAATATTCGATATTGGAAACAGACCTGTATGTATCATTATAAAACCCAAGGCCATTATCTGTTCCAATCCATATACCCTTTTCGCCTTCTTTTATCGATAAAATCATACCGGCATTCAGACCATTTTCAGAATCAAAGCTTTCTTTAATTTCACTGATATTTCTTTGGAAAATATAAAGCTCTCCACCATCCGTGCCGGCATAAATATACCCACGTTTATCCTGATAAATACAAAGAACATTATCTTGAGCCATTCCGTCCTTCTTGCCAAATGTATGAAGCACCTCTCCTGTCTTGCTTATAACAGCTATACCCTCGCTTGTTGCTGCTGCCATATTGCCATTATCAAGTTCTATACATGCATTTACGGAATTGCTTGGAAGACCTGTTCCTCTTGTAATACTTAAAAGTGATTCTTCAATTGTATCCTTACCGAAATAGTATTTAATAAGTCCATATTTTCTATATGTACTAATCCATAGATTTCCTTCCGAATCTGCAGTAATATCTCTTACACTTATTCCATCTAAAGCATCAGTCAGAGCATTGGTAACCCTTTCTCCTGAAAGACTATATATTATAAGTCCATCATCTGTACATATATACTGGTTATTTCTATAAACAAAAACTGCATTTACCATAGTTTCCGGCATGCCACTGTACATATTGAAATCTACAAATTTACTCTTTGACAACAGCAAAACACCCATTCTGTATGATGCAACCCAGTAATTACCTTCATAATCTTCGATAATATCCGAAAGATAACTGTCAATCTCACATTCAGAAAGCTTCGAAAATGTATTGCCCCTATCAAAAAAACCTATACCATTATCAGCACATGTCCAGATATATCCATTGCTATCAGCAAATATCTTATTAATTCCATAAAGATCTGTTTCAATAAGAGAAAAATTATCATTATTTCTTATTATCACCACATTTCTTCCGGATGTACCAACATAAAGTCTGTCATTTATGATGGTTATACACTTTAAATCATCACCACCGGTCATCTCCTGGGTATTTATAACCTCATATCCATTAGTACCATCAAATTTGTAGATATCGTTGTTTCCCGAAATAGCATATATAACATTTCCGTCAGATACAATTTTTCCAAATTCTATTCCCGAAAGCTCATTTTCCATAAGCATCATCATGGAAACATTTCCATCTCCATCATCTGTCAAGATATACATACCTTTTGGTGTAGAGACAAATATACTGCCATCTTCGGTTTCGCATATATCGGTTATGGTTTTTATACCGTCATAGTATTCATTTTCAAGATGTTTATACTCACCGTCTTTCAGATAAAACAGACCATAATTTCCGGTTCCAATCCATACTCTTCCTGAAGAATCCTGCATAAGACAATTAATAGAATAAACATCTGCGCTCTCAGTATTCCACAAATTAATAGTTGCGAAACTTGAACCATTATATCTATACAATCCACCATCTGTACCAATCCAGATATATCCTGATGATGATTGAAGCAGACAATTAACCTCATTATTACCAATGCCGTTATTTTGATTATAAACTGTCTGATTATAAGCTGATAGATATGTATCCTTAGCAAAAGAGTCACCTGAAATATTGATTATAGGCACGAGAAAAAGGCATACCAAAAGGAATGCCTGGATTTTTCTCTTAAATTTTACTTTATTAATTATCATAAGCTCATCCTTAGGCTTCTTTCAAAAAAGCTTTATAGCATTTATACGCCTCATAGATATCTGCCTTTGAAGTAATTTCCCAAGGTGCATGCATATTAAGCACGGCTACTCCGCAGTCAATTACCTCCATACCGTAAAGTGAAAGTATATATGCTATAGTTCCTCCTCCGCCAATATCAACCTTACCAAGCTCTGCAGTCTGAAAAGCTATATCATTATTATCCATAATCTTTCTAATATCAGCAAGGTACTCTGCATTTGCATCGTTTGAACCCGACTTGCCTCTTGAACCGGTAAATTTACTAAAAACTACTCCTCTTCCAAAATAAGAAGCATTCTTTTTATCAAATGCACTATCAAATAAAGGATCATATCCGGCATTTACATCAGAAGAAAGCATCCTTGATGATGCCAGACATCTTCTAAGCTTAATATCACTATAATCCTCTAAAAGGTTAATTATTTCAGCAACAGTATTCTCAAAAAATCTTGACTGCATACCTGTAGCTCCAACACTTCCAATCTCCTCTTTATCAGTAAGAAGACAACATGTAGTCTTATCAACTCTATCAACCTCAAGCATTGCAAGCATGGATGTATATGCACAAACTCTGTCATCCTGTCCGTATGACATAATCATACTCTTATCAACACCGGATTCTCTTGCTTTTCCGGCAGGTACAACCTCAAGTTCAGCAGATATAAAATCTTCTTCATCTATATCATAATTATCTTTAATAACCTTTAAAACATTTTTCTTAAATGCGTCTTTTTCTTCATCTTTTAAAGGTATACTGCCAAATAAAACATCAAGATTTTCGCCCTCAATAACCTTATTTGCCTTCTTTTCCATCTGCTCTCCCGCAAGATGTATAAGCAAATCTGTTACACAAAATACCGGATCATCCTCTTTTTCTCCTATAGAAATGTCAATAACCTTACCATCCTTTTTAACCACAACACCATGTATGGCTAATGGAAGTGTTACCCACTGATATTTTTTTATTCCACCATAATAATGAGTATCAAGATAAACAAAATCACCTTTTTCATATAAAGGATTCTGCTTAATATCCATACGTGGTGAGTCAATGTGAGCCCCCAATATGTTTATACCCTGCTCTATCGGTTTTTCACCGATATTAAATAAAGCAACTGTTTTATCCATGCATATATTATATATCTTGTCTCCGGCTTTAAGTGTTTTTCCTGAGCCAATAAAATCCGAAAGGTTGACATATCCATGATTTTCTGCAGCCTTTATAATCTGCTTAACGCATTCTCTTTCAGTCTTACCGTTATCAAGGAAATCTCTATAACCCACACTTAGTTCATCAAGCTCCTTTAAAGCCTTATCATCATAGGTTTTCCATGCATTCTTTCTTTCCATCTTACTCTTACCTCACAAAATCATTTTAGAATAATATTAATTACTGCCACTGCTATTTTTCCTAATAATAAAAGCAATAATAGTTCTTATTATAAATACACAATATATTTTACCCTGTTTTAATGTCAGGTTATGCATAATCATATAATATATTATACAAGTTCCTTAACAACCTTATCGATTATTTCAAATGCTTTGTCACATTCTTCTTTTGTAACATTGAGCGGTGGTACAAGTCTTATAACCGAAGGTCTTACAGCTGTCATCAAAAGACCGTTATCGGCAGAATTATATTTAACATCGGTTGCTATATCCTTATCAAACTCAACACCAATCATAAGGCCATGACCTCTTACCTCTTTAACATGAGGAAGCTTTGCAAGTAGACCGCTAAAATATTCTCCCATCTTTGCCGAATTATCTGAAAGGTTATTATCTATAATTTCCTTAATCTGTGCATAGGATGCAGCACAGCATACAGGATTTCCTGCATATGTGCTTCCATGAGCACCCGGACCAAATGTAAGCGCAAGCTTGGCACTCGTACACATAGCACCGATAGGCATACCGCCGCCCATCGCCTTTGCCATACTTACACAATCCGGTTTAACACCATAACCCATATATGCCATAAGGCTTCCTGTTCTGCCCCATCCGGTCTGAACCTCATCAAACAAAAGAAGCATATCTCTTTCATCACAAAGCTTTCTTAAGCCTTGTAAAAACTCTTTGGTTGCAGGTATTACGCCGCCTTCACCCTGAATCGGTTCAACCATAACAGCTATAGTATCCTCATCACAGGCCTCCTCAAAGGCTTTAAGATTATTATACTCGGCATAGGTTATACCCGGGATAAACGGATCGTAATTATGCTGGATTGCAGAACCTGGCTGACCTGTTGCAGCAAGCGTCGCAAGGGTTCTTCCGTGAAAACTGTTTGATGCGGTTACAATCTTATAACGATTCGGACCGTAATTATCCTTACCGTATTTTCTTGCAAGCTTCATCATAACCTCGTTGGCTTCAGCTCCGGAATTTTGAAAATATATTTTTTCCATACCTATGCTCTCACATATAAGCTTAGCAAGCATGCCTTGCGGTATAGTATAACAATAATTGGATGCATGTATAAGTGTCTCGCATTGAGCCTTTATAGCTTCAACTACTTTAGGATTACAATGTCCTGCACTGTTTACGGCTATACCTGCCATAAAATCCAGGTATTCCTTACCGGTTTCATCCACAAGATAAGCATCATGTCCACCTTCTGCAATAAAATCAAACCTCTTAAAGGTCTCATAAAAATATGTATCATACATGTTTTTTATATCATCTTTTTCCAAACCCAATTCATTTAACTTCATTATTTTTTCTCCTAACATATAACACATTTAATTTATAACAAGTGTGTCACAAAGACGGTTCTCTGTGACACACTCAGGATATACACCGACAGTATATAAAAATGTACTCGCATGGCACGTGTTACTTAACGCCATGCTTAGCACATTTTTATATACTGTCTATTTGGTTAAAAAAGCGTGTCACAGAGAACCGTCTCCGTGACACACCCAAGATACACTCCGTTAAAAAAATTATTTTTCGTATATACTGCTTCCTATAAGGTGGTCAAGTACACTTACGAGTTTTCCGATCTCCGGCTTGCTAATCTGCTCATTTGCCCCAAGCAGATCACCCTTTCTCTTCATATCATCATTTATAAGTGATGAGAAAATTACTATAGGGAGATGCTTTAAACCCTCGGTTTCTCTGATAAGCTTTATAAGATGATGACCATCCATAAGAGGCATCTCTATATCCGTTATGACACATTTAACACCATAGTCTACACCATTATTTTTCTTAAGTTCTGAAAGGAAGTCCCAAGCCTCCTGACCGTTATTTTTAACTGTGAGCTTGGTATATCCTGCCATAGTTAAGGAATCTTTGATAAGCTGGCAAAGCATAAGTGAGTCCTCAACGATAAGTATAGGTATCTCATTTCTTTCTCTTTCACCAAGTGCCTCAATCTGTGATACCTTAAGACTTGTCTCAGGACATATCTCCTCAACTATTCTCTCAAAGTCAAGTATTATCAAAAGATTGTTTTGCTTCTTGATAATACCTGTAGCCACGCCCGAACCCGGACCGCTGACCGATGCATCCGGTTTAACAACATCTGTCCAAGAAACTCTGTTTATACCAAGAACAGCCTCAACGTCAAAGGCAATATTGAGATTGTTAAAATTAGTTACTATAAAGAAATTATTTTTTCTATCTTCATTATCAAATCCAAGAGCTGCAAATAAGTCAATTACAGTAATGATATCTTCTCTTGGCATAAATATTCCTTCAATACATGGATGTGAATTTGGAATAGGAGTTACTTCCTGATATGTAAGAATTTCACGTACCTTCTCAACGTTAATTCCATAGTGATTTCCCCTTATAACAAATTCCAAAACCTCCAGTTCATTTGTACCACTTTCCAATAAAATGTTAGTATCCATATATTAACCTCCCTGCATTATATATTATTCTAAATTAATAATCGTGCTGTTTTTATTGCTATCAGTAACCCTTAATTTCAAACTGCCGCTTTCTATCTCTTCCGCAACCGAATCTGATACCTGGAACAAAAGCACTACCTCTTCAAACATATTGCCCTGTACCGTTCCCTGATAGGTATACAGATCATCTATCAAGATGGTAAGCATCTGCTTAGCAGATTTACTGTCATTAATTATTATACTGTACTCTAAATCCTTACTGTACAAATCTACATACTGATCATCACCGGTCTTATTTTCCATATTGAATTTAAGAACCAAAAGCTTATATCCATTTGGTGCTTCGATGGTAATCGCTACTCCGTCATGATCCATAGACGGATATTCTTCAGATATCATATAATATGAATACTTGACCGAAACCTCATTGATACCTGCAAAAGCGGCTATATCAAAGCTCTTATCTGCTGTTTTACCGGATAAATCCACATTGTCCGTTTCAGCCTGCGTAGTTGCCGGTGCCTGTGTGGTTTCTGTAGTATCCTCCGTTACCAATGCTTCGGTAGTTATTTCCTCTGTAGCTTCAGTAACAGCTTCGGTAGTGGTTATCTCCTCACTTGATGGCTCTGCAATCTCTGTAGTAGCTGCTCTGTCTTTTTCATCCAGATAATACTTAGTATCGATATTTCTGTCATACTTAATCAAAAGCTCAGCAGCATATTCGGCTACCAGATACTGCTCCTCATCAGTAAGTTCAATAGTTTTTGTACAGCCTGTAATGCAAAGCATCATTACAAAAATGCAAACTATTGCTATATATTTTTTCATTATATTCCTCCGCACATACTAAAATGTACAACCTATAATATTTTACCACTTTTTTTTAATATCAGCAAGGCATATTAACATCTAAATCAAAATAAAATACAACTCCATCCTCCACGTTGTAAACACCGTACTCCTTGCCATGTGCCTGCATAGTAGCTGCGACTATGGATAAACCGATTCCGTTTCCGCCGTATTCCCTGCTTCTCGACTTATCTGATTTATAAAATTTTATAAACAGCTTATCTATATCTTCATCTGCAATCTGATTACCCTGATTATACACACAAAGTCTTATGGAATCTTCCTTTCGTTCCAGGAATATTCTTATTAAACCACCTTCGGATACATAATGAATTGCATTTGTGAGATAGTTGGTAAAGGCCTCTTCTATCATAAATTCATCCGCCCATACATAAACAGGCTCTTTTTCTTCAAACTGTATCCTTACATTACCCTCATTTGTGAGGATTTTCGTAGAATTAAGAACACCGGATATAAGCTCAACAACATCAAATCTTTCTATCTTGATATTGAAATTACCAAATTCAATTTCATTAAGAGTTATGAGTTTTTGAACCAGCTGATTCATCTTCTTTGACTCATCGATAATTACATCCGAATAAAACTCCATATTTTCCTTATCATCAAAAAGATTATCCTTTAATCCCTCTGCATAACCTTGTATAAGAGCTATAGGAGTTTTTAATTCATGGGAAATATGCGATAAAAATTCTTTACGCATATCGTCTATCTTTCGTTTTTCCTCTATATCCTTTTCAAGTTCTATATTGGCTGTTTTCAACTGTGAAATAGTATCCTCAAGCTTTGATGAAAGCTCATTCATGCATTCTCCAAGCTCACCTATCTCATCCTTTGTATATACTTTAACCTTAGAATCAAAATCAAGATTTGCCATTCGTCTTGCAGAATGGCTTAACTTCTTAATAGGGGTTGTAAATATACTGCTTAAGAAAAGCACAAATACTGCGGAAAAGATAATAAGCACTGCCGCAATATAATTAAATACTCTTTTTACGGTATCAACAAAAGACTCTACCTCAGAGATAGGACTCCTTATGATAACAGAAAAACCGTTATCCAATTTTCCTACCAAATCATAATAGTCCGAATTGATTGTATCATCATGGTTTCTTTGGATTATATATTCTGAATTTTTAAGATCCTTGCCTTCTTCAGCTTCGATAACAGAATGAATTATCCAATAAAGACTTTGCATCATCTTGCCGTCATCATTAATTGAAGTATAGTATATCTTATTATTATCCACATCAATTATAAGAACTATAGCTCCTGCAGGATTTTTGATTTTACCGTACAAATCATCAACTTCAAAACCTTCCGGTGTATTGTCATTGAAAAGTCGGTTACAGGAATTATAGGTGGTAACCATATTGGATTTTAATTTATTTAAAAATACCCTTTCAATAGCAACATTACATACTATCCATGAAGCAGCCACGATAAACGAAGTAAATATAACTACCATCAAAGTAATTTTCATTCTCATAGAAATCTTCATGTCAGACTACACCTCGAATTTATATCCCATTCCCCATATTGTTTTAATATATTCACCCTTACTGCCAAGCTTACTTCTAAGTTTTTTAACATGGGTATCAATGGTTCTTGCATCACCAAAATAATCATAATTCCATACATTATTTAAAATCTTCTCTCTGGAAAGTGCAACTCCGCGATTTACCAGGAAATAATTTAACAACTCAAACTCCTTATAGCTTAATTCTATAGGATTTCCGTCAACCTTAACCTGATGAGCGGATATGTTCATCTCTATACCATCTGCAGTAAGAATTTCCTCCTTCTCTGCACTTTCACTCCTTCTAAGCACCGCACCAACTCTGGCAACTAAAATCTTTGGAGAAAACGGTTTTGTGATATATTCGTCTATTCCGAGTTCAAAACCTCTAAGCTCATCCTTTTCATCGCTTTTTGCGGTAAGCATAATTATCGGCACATCAGAAACTCTTCTAATCTCCTCTGCCACTCCGTAACCATCCAGCTTTGGCATCATCACATCAAGAATAATAAGTGCTATCTCTTTGGTTGACATAAATATATCTACAGCCTGCTCACCATCTGCTGCCTCAATAACAGAATAATTACTTTTTATCAAAAAATCCTTAACAAGCTTTCTCATTCTGCTCTCATCATCCACAACAAGTATTTTTAAATTATCCATACAAATCGCCTCCAAAATCCGAATCAATAATTTAATTATACATAGATATTATGTTAAAAATGTGAAATCAGTGCATTTAATTATTTAATTCTCTATTAATAATCTCCTGTTCTCTCAAATCAAGCTCATCTTCTCTTAAGTCAAGCTCATATTCCCGGTTTTCAAGCCTTTCTTCCCAAGCAGCATATTTATTTACTATTTTTTCTTCGGTATTAAAATATCCGATATTTTTATTAGTGGCCATAATATAAAACATTCCTGCTATAACAATTACCAGAGATACCACAGCAATCTGTAAAATCTTTTTTCCTCTTTTAATTTTACTGTATTCCGACCTTAGTTTCTTATATTTTTCAGAAGAAATCTCCGGATGCTTTTCATTTATGACTTCAGGTACTTTAACAACATTACTGCGTTCCACACTTATAAGCGGAAGGTTATCATCACCCATATTTTCTACAAGATACTCTCTCATTTCCTGCAAAAATGCATATCCTATGGGAGTAGTAAAATATTTTTTTGAAGAAAGCTTAAGATATAGGTTTTTCAATCCCTGTAAATCATCAAAAGAAATAGTTCCCTTTAATTTACATATATTAAAGTATTCCTTTTTTGCTTTATTTGCTTCTCTAATATCTTCAAAATAATATCCTTCCACAATATGTTCATCCATAAAATATCTCCTCTATAATTAAATGTGATATGATAAACGGCAGCAGTTTACTCAACTGTTGCCGTTTAAAAATATAGTCTTTATAAATTGTTTACGGTATTGCATCAGTTCCCGATGAAATATCCTCACTAAAACTTCCATTTACTACGATATCATTATCCATCGCTAATGTTCTAAGCTGTGTCTGATATTGCAAAATCAAATCTTCAGATTCCTTTATAAGTGTATCCGCCTCAACAAGATAATCAGGATTTTCCTCATTGATTGCAGCCGCTACCTTATTCATAGCATCAAGCTGCTTTTGCGCACTTTGAAGATATAAATCTTTTAAATTTTTAACCTCATCAGTTGAAACATCAATAGAGGTAAGACTATTTATATAATTTTGCATATCAGGAATAGCAGTTCCCTGAAGATCCGAAGAAAACTGCGCAAGATCAACATCATCACTTTCAAAATATGAATTATAAATTGCAACTGCATTTTCCCTATCACCTTCGATAGACGGAAGCTTATTATTTACAAACTCTACAATATCATCCTTTAATGCCTTATTAGAGTCTTCAGAAACAGATTCTTCCTTTTTCTTTCCACATCCGGTAAACATACAAACTATCAAAGTCATAATTGCAATTATATAAAATTTCTTTTTCATCATATTATCCTCCATATGTTGTATCATGACCAATTAATTGTACCACAATTAGTTAATTCAGGCAAGTATATAGAACCTATTATTTAATTAACATATATCTCATCTGTTATCTTTATGCTCCACCATATACTTTTCATACAAATCCGGTCTTCTTTCCCTTGTTCTTTGAAGTGACTGCTCATAGCGCCATTTTTCAATATTTTTATGATGTCCGGATAAAAGCACCTTAGGCACTTCCTTTCCCATAAAAATCTCCGGTCTTGTGTATTGGGGATATTCCAAAAGTCCATCATAGAAGGACTCATATACAGCACTGTCCTCTCCTCCCAAAACTCCGGGAACAAGCCTTGAAACAGCATCCACAATCATCATTGCAGGAAGCTCACCGCCTGTTAAAACAAAATCTCCTATAGATACATTGTCAGTAACAATCATCTCTAAAACTCTTTCATCTATGCCCTCATAATGACCGCAAAGCAAAATAATATCCTCTTCCTTGGAAAGTTCCTCTGCCATCCCTTGATTAAAAGGCATACCCTGAGGAGTCATATAAAGAACTCTTGGTTTCTTATCAGCAAGATTATTATTATCTATAATCGACTGATACGCTTTGTAAACCGGTTCTGCCTGCATTAGCATTCCGGCCCCTCCACCATATGTATAGTCATCAACATGACCATATTTATTGCCTGCAAAATCTCTTATATTAACCGTATTTACGCTAATTAAATTGTTGTTTATCGCTCTTCCGGTTATACTTTCAGAAAGTCCGTTACTAACCATATCCGGAAAAAGAGTCATTATATGGAAATTCATCTAATCAAGCATTCCCTTCATCAATTTAACGGTAACCTTTTTATGCTCCACATCCATTTCGGGAACAAATTCCTTAATAACAGGGATAAGCACCTCTTTCTTATCCGAAAGCTTAACCACAAAAACATCATTTGCTCCTGTTTTTAAAACATCCGAAAGAACTCCGAGCTTTTCACTGTTTTCCAAAAGAACCTCTGCTCCGATTATATCAGATATATAAAATTCATCTTCTTTTAAAGGAACAGCATTTTCTCTTGTAACATACAGGTCACAACCCTTATACTTTTCTATGTCATTAATATTGTTAAATTCCTTAAATGATAAAATCACCATGTTTTTAAAGAATTTACAAGTATTTTTCTCTACTTCAATATCCTTATCCTTCGTGCGTATAAAACATTTTTTAAGCTTTTTAAATCTTTCTACATCATCTGTGGTTGGGAAAACCTTTACTTCTCCCCTCAATCCATGAGTCGATGTAATAACTCCGATTCTAAAAATATCCTCCATAAATCTCCTTTTGATTTTTTCTTACGAAATACAATTCAACTAATAGTTACATTTCAAAAATGAAATATAAGAATAATTATGGGGTGCCGCAAAATGCACCCCATAAAGTCATAAAACAGAATTATTTAATATCTACAATTACCTTTTTGTCACCCTTAGAAGCTGCTGCCTTTACGACAGTTCTGATAGACTTTGCAATTCTACCCTGCTTTCCAATTACTTTACCCATATCATCAGGTGCAACCTTAAGTTCAATTGTAACAGTATCACCATCCGTAGTCTCACTTACAGCTACTTCATCAGGATTATCGACAAGAGATTTTGCAATAATTTCAACTAATTCCTTCATTACGATACCTCCCTCGATTACTTCTCGATACCTGCCTGCTTAAATAATTTAGCTACTGTTTCTGTTGGCTGAGCACCATTGTTAAGCCACTTCTTTGCAGCTTCTGAATCAATCTTAACAACATTTGGCTCCTGATTTGGATCGTAAGTACCTATCTCTTCGATAAATCTACCATCTCTTGGAGACCTTGAGTCAGCAACGATTACTCTATAAAAAGGATGCTTCTTATATCCCATTCTTCTTAATCTTATCTTTACTGCCATGTCATTTTCACCTCCCTTTATCTATCATGAATTATCATGAATTTATCTTTTTTGCAAAATCTATAATAAGTTATTACCTATTATCAAAATCCAAACGGAAGCTTAAAGCCTCCACGCTTTTTACCGCCCATCATACCGGACATCTGCTTCATCATCTTCTTAGACTGTTCAAACTGCTTAAGAAGCTTATTAACATCACTAATATCAACACCTGCACCGTTTGCAATTCTTTTTTTGCGGCTTGGATTGATGATTTCAGGATTGGATCTTTCCTTTGGTGTCATCGAAAGAATAATTGCCCTTGGCATATTCATAGCATTGTCATCGATATCGATGTTTTGCAGCTGTTTATTGCCGCTAAATCCCGGAAGCATCTTAAGTATATCTCCCATGCCTCCCATCTTTTCCATCTGCTCCATCTGCTCAAGGAAATCATTGAAATCAAACGATGCTTTACGGAGCTTTTGCTCCATCTCAATTGCCTTTTCCTCATCTATGGCTGCCTGAGCCTTTTCGATAAGGCTTTCCACATCGCCCATACCAAGTATACGACTTGCCATTCTGTCAGGATAAAACATCTCAAGATCTGTAAGTTTCTCACCCATACCTGCATAAAGTATAGGCTTACCGGTAACTGCCTTTATCGAAAGAGCCGCACCGCCTCTGGTATCACCGTCAAGCTTGGTAAGAATTACCCCATCTATACCGATTTTATCATTAAATGCAGTAGCAACATTGACAGCATCCTGACCTGTCATCGCATCTACGGTAAGAATCGTATAATTGACAGTAATATTAGCCTTTATCTCAGCAAGCTCATTCATCATTTCCTCATCTACATGAAGACGTCCTGCCGTATCTATAAATAATATGTTGTTTCCGTTTTTCTCGGCGTGCTCTATAGCTGCTTTGGCTATATTTACAGGCTTGTGTCCGTCACCCATGGTAAATACCGGAACCCCAACCTTTTCACCGTTTATCTCAAGCTGTTTTATAGCAGCCGGTCTGTATACGTCACAGGCAACCAAAAGAGGTCTTCTTCCCTTATTTTTGTACTGTCCTGCAAGTTTGGCAACAGTTGTTGTCTTACCGGCACCCTGAAGACCGCACATCATAATTACTGTAATCTCATTGGAAGGTAAAAGCTTAATCTCCGTAACTTCGGAACCCATAAGCTTATCCATTTCTTCCTTAACAATCTTTATAACCATCTGTCCCGGATTTAGTCCCTTAAGGACCTCCTCACCGACAGCTCTTGCACTTACAGACTTTATAAACTGCTTTACAACTTTAAAGTTTACGTCCGCCTCAAGTAATGCACGCTTAACCTCTTTCATAGCCTCATTTACGTCATCCTCTGTAAGCATGCCCTTACTTCTTAATTTTTTAAAAACATTTTGCAATTTATCGGTTAAACTGTCAAATGCCATACAAACCTCTCCATTTCAAATTCAAACAAATACCTGTTATCATAAATCATTTATCAAAACCGGCAGATACTATCAAAATTCTTCCAATACATCTTCAACTGATGTTTCTATCTTTAGCAAAAGCTCATCAACATTTTCTTCTTCATTTATCTTTCTAACTTCACTTATGCAAGCTTTAACTTTCGCTATCTTTTCTCTTGCTATAACAAACTTCTCAACAAGCTTTAATTTTTCTTCGTAGTCCTCAAGTATCTTATCACATCTTTTTACCATGTCATAGATGCCTTGTCTTGAAACGCCGTAAACCTTTGCAATCTCCGAATACGACATATCATTCATAACTACATCCTCGTAGATATTCTTCTGATGTTCTGTCAGCAGCTCTCCGTAAAAATCATAAAGAAGCGACTGCCTTACTATTTTCTCCAAACAAAGCACCACCCGTAAAGTATTTTTTCTTTACAACAAAATGTATATTACACCTTGAGCGAAATCATGTCAAGTATTTTTTCTTGACAACTGTGTTTTAGCTCGTATGACTTTCACAAGTGTGATTTCAGGTACACGCACGGCACGTGTTACTTAACGCCATGCTTAGCACCAAAATCACACTTGTGAAAGTCATACTTACTAACATTCTTCATCGCATATATAAGAAAAGGGTTTCATATACTTTATTAATTAATATAAGGAAATATCTATGGATAATTTGTTTAATCAAGGTAATAATAATTTAGAAAATAAAGGGAAATTAAAGGTTCGGGTGACTACAGGTGAAAATCTTTTTCCGTTGGAAAATGCGCGAATCCAAATTGCAAATACAGGCGAACCGGACAATATTTTATATGAACTGACAACAGATGCCGGCGGAGTAACCGATACGGTTTTTCTTGATGCGCCTCCTCTTTCTTACAGTCTGGCTCCCTCTGATAATCAGCCTTATTCCGAATATAATATAAAAGTAAGTCTGGAAGGTTTTGAGGAAAGAATTATCACAGGAATTCAGATTCTTGCCGGTGAACTTGGTATTCAAAAAGTAAGACTAAATAAATCTGACACTGACAATGATTCTTATAATCCTACTGTAATAGCAGGTCATACGCTATGGGAATATTATCCTCCTAAAATCGCTGAAGATGCAATTAAACCGGTTAATGAATCCGGAGAAATCGTCTTAAACCGGGTTGTTGTTCCGGAAACTATAATCGTCCACGATGGAGTTCCGACTGATAGTACAGCAACAAACTTCTATGTATCATATGCGGATTATATAAAAAATGTTGCATGCTGTGAGATTTATTCCACCTGGCCTGATGAAGCTATAAAAGCAAATGTTCTTGCAATTATGTCATTTACATTGAATCGTGTTTATACCGAATGGTACAGAAACAAAGGCTATAACTTTACGATAACTTCATCAACCGCCTATGATCACAAATGGACATACGGCAAGACAATATATGAAAATGTATCCAATATAGTTGACAACCTGATCGGAAGCTACCTCTCTCTTCCAAATGTAAGACAGCCAATACTCACCCAATACTGTGACGGTGAAAGAACAACCTGTCCTAACTGGCTGAGTCAATGGGGTTCTAATACATTGGCCTTAGATGGTCTTAAAGCCATAGAAATTCTAAGATATTATTATAGTTCTAATATATTTATAAATACAGCACCGCGTATAGCCGGAATCCCGTCGTCATATCCGGGCTACGACCTTACTATAGGATCATCAGGTCAGCCTGTCATAACAATACAAGAACAACTAAACGAAATATCCAAGAGCTATCCTGCAATTCCAAAACTATCTGTAGACGGCATCTTTGGAAACAACACAGCCAACTCCGTAAAAGAATTTCAAAAAGCCTTTGATATGCCTGTCTCAGGAATAGTTGACTATCCTACATGGTACAAAATTTCAAACATATACGTTGCTGTATCTAAGATAGCAGAATAAAATTAACATTGTAAACCAAAAATAATAGAAAAGACAGGTATCTATACACACTTTAGATACCTGTCTCTTGTTATAAAGTTGCCTATTTATTTGTCATACTATATTTCTTTAATTGTAATCTATATTTTCGTATGCATTAATCTGAAGATACCAATTATCTTTTATATTGATGAACTCCATATAAGTTGAAATCATGAAGCTTGAACCATTAATATACTTTGAACTGTCACCTTCAACAGTAACCTTAAAATCAACTGTCATACTATAACCTTCTTTTATTCTGGCAGTTTTTCCGGTTTCAAGTTTTATTGCTTCTTGCAGATTATCTTTATCTGAATCTGTAAATTCAGTTAGATCTCTGACAGTATAACTATTTATATGAAGTATTCCCAGATTTTCAAGATAAGCCTCAGCTTGTGAGCCTGTTTTATCAAGGTATGGAGGCATTATTATCTCCATTTTCTCGACATCATCTTCATTAATAGCTTCAACAAAATAATCTAACGCCTGATTATAACTTTTAGCTTTATCAGTCATAAAAACATTTGTTATAAGGTAATATATTCCATATGCAACTGCTGCAAGTAGTATTATTCTGAAAAGATACTTTCCAAAATTGCTTTTCCTTTTAACAGAATAGTCACCTACATCTGTCTTAGCCAAAGATATCGGAATAGATCCACCAATTGAAGAATTATCATTAAAATCATCATATGAATCATCTCCATCGCGCAGTATGTCAGTAAGGCCTGAGCCTGTACTCATAGTCCTCCCCATAGGACTTCCGCTTTTTCTTGGCGCACCGGAACCTGATTTTAAAGAAAAGCCACTGGTATCTGCTATTGGGCATCCGCATTCCGGACACTCAGATTGATGATCTCCAACATTTGCTCCACACATTGGACATTTTTTCATAATTAAAATTCCCCCTTTTAATTATATTAGTTTAATCATTAGTTATCGTCATCATCATCGTCATCATTATCAAATCCTGAATCTCCACTAATGAACTCTCTGCTGCTTACCCTCTTTCTATCTCTTTCATCTTCTACATAAGTAGATATAAGTTCCTTAACCTCTTTTGGTTTTTTTATATTTTTTATTTCAAAAGTTTTAAGTGTTCTATCAGAGGAATGACATGTTATCGTACCAAGATTAAATAACCTCTGCCAAAAACTTCTTGATACAGATACATCAGTAATTCTATAAAGCCTTACCTCATCTTCCTTGACATTAAAGAAACCTGTTTCCATAAAAAACCTGTCCTCGGATAAACCATATTTGGTAAATGTCCAAGGAAGACCAAATATAATACGTTTACGGTCTTTCCATACTGTATTAACCATAACCTACCTCCATAATAAAGTAATAATGATATTGTCCCCATATTTTAATTACATAATTAATTATATTCATTATTGTCTATAGTATATATTAAAATAATAAAATATTCAAGTTTTTAGACAAAAATATCCATTATTAATTCTCAATATAACTAAATACTATAAAAATAACACATAAATATCTAAGAAAATAAAAAATGCTGTTTATGAAGTATAATTTCAAAACAGCATTTCATAATTATATTATTTTATATTTGAGAATATATCTACCATTCTGTTGCGATATCAACCTGAGTAGGATTATTTGTAGCAAATGTTCCTGTATCAAGGACAATTCCTTCTCCCAATGAAGTATCTACAGTAGTGCCATAAGGATGAACTTCCTGGTTTGCAGCGATAATTACATATTCGCCATACATCTTTACTCCATCATCTCTAACCCAATAATCACCTTCTATACCGGCGTTTTGTGCATTATTGACGACATTATTCATATTAAGATTGTAATATGTTTCTTTTTGATCACCATAATAATTAACACCACCTGAAGCAGTAAGACCATCTTCAGTATAATAATTATACTGTGGTTGGGCAACAGCAACCGGAGTACTTGAAACGCCTGTCTTTTCAAGCATCCTTTCTTCTTCTTTAGCAAGATATTCTTTTCTTTGCTGTTCAAAGCTTACTTTATTCTGTGCTTCATCTAAATATTTTTTTCCGCTATAATTCACTTCCTTGTATGTATCATAGCAGACTTGCAAATCAGGAATAAAAAAAGTACTTTGCTCCGAATCTTCGCTATCCACTACTACAGAGCTGCCTTCCAATTCTATTCTGCCACTCATACTGTATAAAGCATCGGTCTTTGAAATATCTTTAAAAGTAAGTGTATCAGTACTGATAACACTGCCCCAGATACCCATACCAAGCATTATAGCCAATGCACCATAAAGTTTCGACTTTGAAAAATCTTTCTTCATACTTATCTCTCCTTAACATTTAATACGGAAAATTGTATTCCATATTAAATATATGCTTAAAAAGCATAAATATTACAAAAATGTTAAAAAATGTTACCGAAATATTACAACAAAAAAATGCAGATGTCAAGCATCTGCATTAAAAAAGCAGTCGATAGGGGAATCGAACCCCTGTTTTCGCCGTGAGAGGGCGACGTCTTAGCCGCTTGACCAATCGACCATCTTTATTCAAACATCGGTTAGTATATCAGATAGTTTTAAAAAAAGCAACCTTTTTTTTAACTTTTTTAATATTTTTTAACATTTAAAGTTTTTATAATATTATGTCAACCAACTGATTGATATGCTTTTTACAATAATCTTCACTTAATTCCTTACTTAAATATATATATCTTTCTGTATGTCCTTTAAGCATATATTTAAGCTGCCCATCTAAATCGGCAGCCTCATATTCTTCTGCCAAAATTGTGACGGTTTCACCTTTAAACATATCCTCAAATGCTTTTTTATGTCTTTCAACCATAGAAAGAAGTCTGTCACTTCTTTCATTTTTAATATTTTCCGGAATCTGATTTTCCATTTCGGCAGCGACAGTTCCTTTTCTTTTGGAATATTTAAACACATGCATTTCATATAAATTCAGTTTTTCGAGATTTTCAAAAGTTGTCTCAAATTCTTCTTCTGTTTCACCCGGAAAACCCACTATTATATCCGTTGTAATAGCCGGTCTGTCATAATACTCTCTTATAAGCTGACATTTTTCCATATATTCTTCGATAGTATATTTTCTGTTCATCCTCTTAAGTGTTTCATTGCAGGCACTTTGTAAGGACAAGTGAAAATGCGGACATATTTTTTCTTCTTTACTTATAGCCTCCAAAAAATCCTTTGTTATGACACGAGGCTCCAAAGATCCCATTCTGACACGAGCTATCCCGTCTATCGCTGCCACAGCCAAAAGCAGTTCTTTCAACCCATTACCGGCATCATCCTTATAAGAAGGAAGATTAATACCTGTTACAACCACTTCTTTTATACCATTCTTTGCAAGACCTGTTATCTCACTGACAACCTCCTCAAGAGCTTTACTTCTTATCCGGCCTCTTGTATAAGGAATTATGCAGTAAGTACAAAAATTATTGCAGCCATCCTGAACTTTTACATATGCCCTTGTATGTTCTGTCGGCTTGTATAAAACAAGGCTCTCATACTCATTGGTTTTATTTATATCGATATAATTATCGATAATTTCTTCTCCTGCAAAATACTCTTCCAGAATTCTTGCAATATCCTTTTTTCTGTTATTACTTACTATGAGGTCTACAGCTTTATCAACAGAAAGCACCTCTTTACCTGACTGAACATAACAGCCGCAGGCTACACAAACCGCTTTAGGATTTATTTTCTTTGCTCTGTGTATTATCTGTCTGGATTTTCTTTCCGCCATATTGGTTACGGCACAGGTATTTACAATAACGATATCAGCAGGCTCCTCAAAGGAAACACAAATCGCTCCCTTACTCCTTAAAATATCCTCCATACTATCTGACTCATACTGATTAACCTTACAGCCAAGTGTATATATTGCAAATTTTTTTCCTTTTAAAGTTCCCGACATTTTACCAAAAATCTCCCAGTTAATATTGACTTTTACTCCTCAAACTTATATTATAGTATCATATACGAGTTATAATTGTAAATTAAAATAATAAATGAGGAGGATTAGATATGTTAGCAGTAAAGATATCACTCAATTCTATTGATAAGGTTAAGAGCTTTGTAAATGATATCAGCGGATTTAACGCTGAATTTGACCTTGTTTCAGGTAGATATGTAATAGATGCAAAGTCAATCATGGGTATCTTCAGTTTGGATATCTCCAAGCCTATCGAGCTTCATATTCATACTGAAAATGAAGAAGAAGATATTATGGCAGCAATCAAACCGTATCTTGCAGAATAAATTATAAATTATCGAAAAGAAGTGTGTCATAGGGCGTAAGCCTTGTCACATATTTCAGACTGTATGAGAAAAATGCGCAAAACATGGCGTTAAGTAACACGTGCCATGCGTGCGCATTTTTTCATACAGCGAAAAAGCATAGTAAATGTGACACTGTGCCTGTCACATTATCCCATATATATAATCATGCCGGGACCAAGATCATCTGTCGGTCTTGCAGTAAAACCATTGTCTATATAAAATTTTTCTCTGCCCTTTGCACACATAAGACAAAGCATCATGGTTGTATCAGTTTCCCTTAGTCCGTCAACATACTCCTTTAATCTTTTTATCAAAAGACTTCCTACTCCCTTTTTTTGCGCTTCAGGAACAACTATCAAATCCTGTATGTAACATATAACCGCTCCATCTCCGACTATGCGTCCCATACCGATCATACGGCCTTCTTCATCAACTGCCTTGGCATTAAAAAGGCAATTATCGAGTGCTTTTTTTGCCTGATTTAAAGAGAGTCTTTTCCATCCAACCTTTGCTCTTATCTCAAGATATTCATCTACCGTTATTTCATTTTCTATCAAAGCTATCATAATCTTACCGCAACGTCCTTATCATCAAGATATCTCTTTAAATCCATAATCTCAAGCTCCTTGTAATGAAAAAGTGAGGCAGCAAGAGCTGCATCCGCCTTTCCAACTGTAAGTGCTTCATAAAAATGTTCTTTTGTTCCGGCTCCTCCCGAAGCAATTACGGGAATTGAAACATTTTCCGAGACAAGCCTTGTAAGTTCTATATCATAACCGGCCTTTGTTCCGTCGCAGTCCATACTTGTAAGAAGTATCTCTCCGGCTCCGAGCTTATCCATCTTAATCGCCCATTCGATTGCATCTATACCTGTATCTATACGACCGCCATGCTTATATATGGTCCAGCCCGAACCATCCTCTCTTCTTCTGGCATCTATCGCAACAACTACACACTGACTGCCAAACTTATCAGCGGCATCACTTACAAGCTCCGGATTATCAATAGCTGCCGAATTAACAGAAACCTTATCTGCACCCTCTCTTAGAATTGCCTTGAAATCATCTACGGTTCTTATACCTCCGCCAACCGTAAAAGGAATAAATACATTTTCCGCAACTCTTCTAACCATATCAACAACTATATTTCTTGAATCCGAGGATGCTGTTATGTCAAGAAAAACCAATTCATCAGCTCCGGCCTTATCATAAGCCGCACCAACCGACACAGGATCTCCGGCATCCTTTAAATTAACAAAATT
Organism: Lachnospiraceae bacterium; assembly: GCA_017469405.1. Lineage (GTDB taxonomy): Bacteria > Bacillota > Clostridia > Lachnospirales > Lachnospiraceae > Coprococcus_C. Next base: position 48,569 of record JAFUGL010000008.1, read on the forward strand.
AATTCCCTTGACTACACGACCATTATTTACGTCGAGACAAGGGATAATTCTTTTAGTATGCATATTTTTCCTCCATAGCCATATACACTGCATATAAAACCTTTAATTGAAATATATAATTAAAGGTCGATAAAATTCTTTAATATCTTTAAGCCAACTTCAGAGCTTTTTTCCGGATGGAACTGACATGCAAAGACATTTTTATGCTCAACAGATGCATGTATATGTGCAGAATACTCTGTGGTTGCAGCCACATCCTCCAAATTATCCGCTTCAAGATAATAAGAATGTACAAAATATACATAGGAGTTATCAGGAACTCCCTTAAAAAGCTTTGCATCCTTTCTTATATCAAGTGAATTCCATCCGATATGAGGTACTTTTAAGCCCTCCTTATCGGGAATTCTCTTTATCCTGCCTTCTAATATTCCAAGGCCTGCAGCTCCCGGGCTTTCCTCACTTTCCTTATATAAAAGCTGAAGTCCAAGACATATACCAAGAAATGGTTTTCCCGAATCCACCACATCATATATCACTTCACAAAGCTTATATTCATTTAGCTTATTCATAGCATCTCCAAAGCTTCCGACTCCGGGTAAAATCACCTTATCACTTGATAAAATAATATCTTTATCTCTGGTAATAATCCCCTCTTCACCAAGATATGCTACTGCTTTTTCAACACTTTTTATATTTCCGGCATCATAATCCAAAATAGCTATCATTTTTACTCACCTGTAATTACATTTGCACTATATTGTGACAAAGCATCTATATATTCCTGTCCGTCATAACTCATGATTTGATATGCCGTATCCTCAGTTATACCAAATGTTGTCCCCAATGCGTTTATGATATTGCTTCTACATAAATTAATGTCATCTACAATCTCAAGCTCAACTGCCTCATCATAATGCTCATCATACTTTTCCAAACCTCTTATAAGGGAATCAAGTGCCTTATCAGGGCGGTTAAGCTTCATATTGTTTTCATAGGACTCATAGAGTCTTTGAACATACATAACTGTATAAATTCTATCCTTAAGCTCTTGATCCTTTTCCTTCACTTCGACACCGGATACCTCATCATATGCGAGTCTGTATCTTTGTCTGTCAAAATAATCAGCAGCCTTTCTGATTACTTTCTTATAATTGAAAAGATTCGTTCCAAAAATAACCACTACTGCAAGTACGGCAAATGCAGCAAAGATAATTCCGGTAACCACCTTGGAAACAGGCTTTCCGTTTTCAGCCGCTTCAATCTTAGCTTCTTCTTCAGCCGCCTCAGCCTTTGCCTTCTTCTTTTCAAGCTTCTCTGATTTTTTCTTATCGTCTGTAGATTTTTTAAGTTCAAGCTTTTCGGCTTTCTTTTCTTTATTTTCCTCTTTCTTCTTGGCTTTTTCTTCCTTCTTGGCAGCCTTCTTAGCCTTAAGCTTTTCTTCCTCTTCTAATTCATCAGCATCCGGTTCACCAAAAAGTATCTGTGACAGAGTCTTTTTTTCTTTATTTTCGCCATTTGTTTTATCCTTAGCCTTTTTTTCTTTTTTAGCTTTCTTACCGGCTGCAGATTTAACCTCAGATATATCTGCTATATCATCAAGTAAGCCAAGTTCATCTAAACCGCCCAAAGAATCAGATGTGTCAGCCCCGGCAAATGCTTCTCCAAGATCCGACAAATCTCCCAAATCACCGCTTGAAGAATCTGATGTGGCATTGGTAAAATCATCTTCAACCTTACTCTCATCTTCTATTCCCAGAGCAGAAAATAAGTCATCTAAATCCATTTCATCTACCGAAAGATTTTCCGTTTGGGTATCAGGAGCAGGTTCCGGCATTGGTTCAGGTTCCGGTATTGGTTCAGGTTCCGGTATCGGTTCAGGTTCCGGTATCGGTTCAGGTTCCTGTATTGGTTCAGGCTCCGGTATCGGTTCAGGTTCTGATGAATTCACGCTTTCCGGCTTTGACTCAACGTACGACATGAATTCAGGTTCAGATTTAGTTTCATCAAGCAGAGAATCAAAATCCATATCTGATAATCCGTCTTCTTCCTCATCGCCCTCATCAGACTCATCAATTAACGCATCCAAAGAAAAATCCTCATAGGTCTCATCGATAGCTTTTTTCTTTGGTTTACTGTCAAGACTGGTTATATCTATATCATCAAAATCGATATCATCAAAATCCAAATCACCTAAATCAAGATTATCCAAATCATCAAACTCATCCAAAGATAAATCTGAAAGATCCGACATATCTACATTTACACCTGAATCTCTTTCAACCGACTCATCAATCTTAGAATTATTCTTTTTGCCATCAGATGATACTGCATTAAGCAATTCATCAAGATAGTTCTCGTCCATGAATGCCTCCAATAAACAATTAAACAAAAATATACAGAGTATATTTTACCACAATATATTTTAATAGACAAGAAATTGTTTATATATTATCTTGCTTTTTTTTACCATTTGTTATATTATATTTACGTTATGGTTACAATTAATTTATAGGGGGTAATTATAGTATGAAAACAACATTTTTTGTAGAGTATTACGGAAAGCAGATTGATCAGGAAACTCTTATTAAAGAGGCCAAATCAATTTGGACTAAAAACGGTAATAATGATGCTAATTTAAAATCATTAAATCTTTATATTAAACCGGAAGAAAACACTGCATATTATGTTTTTAATGACGATGAAACCGGAAGCTTTGTTATCGAATAAAAAAATGAGGCATTTGCCTCATTTTTTTATCTTATTTTATATTCCAATCTTAATTTGTCTGCTATAAGGGCTATAAACTCAGAATTAGTAGGTTTACCCTTTCCTGCACTTACCGTATATCCAAACATCTTTTCAATCATCTTTATATTTCCTCTTCCCCAGGCTACTTCAATGGCATGCCTTATAGCTCTTTCTACACTGCTTGAAGTAGTTTTAAATTTCTTGGCTATCGCAGGGTATAAAAGCTTTGTCACAAAATTAAGCACGTTCATATCATCAATTGCCATGATAATCCCCTCTCTTATATACTGATATCCCTTGATATTTGCAGGTATGCCAAGTTCTCTTATTATATCTGTTACATCATTTTCCATAGTATTTAGAGAAATCTCTTTTTTATTATCTGTTTTTTCTAAATCCTTTAAATCCTTTAAATCATCTAAATCATCTAAATCATCTATGTCGTCTATTTCATAATAAATATCATCATCTTCTTCATCATTAAAAGCTATATCATCATTATCATCTATACCCAAATATTCCAATCCATTTTCTATTATAAGTTTTCCGGTACCATTGAAATGTGCTTCTTTATTTTTCATTGTTACCATTTGTTCCAGTCTCTTAGACAAAACTTCCGGATCACATGGTTTTATTATGTAATAATCTGCTCCTAATCCAAAAGCCATATTTATAATTTGAGGAGAACTGACTGAAGTAAGTAAAATAATTTTCATAGTTTTCAAATCTTCATCTGCTCGTATTTGTTCAACTACTTCGAATCCATCTATCTTATATATAAATGCATCTATAAGTAAAACATCCGGTTTATTTGTTTTAACCATTCCGTATATATCATTTCCGTTATCATCTGCATACATTATATTGGCATTTTTAAATTCATTTTTTATTTGTTCTGAAAATGATTCATATTCTGAATCAGCTATTAAAATATTAACACTTGTGTCATTCATAAAAAAATCTCCTAACTATATAAATTTATTGTAATTATTATTTCTTTTGCCGATCTCTATAATTATCATTTGCGGAAGAACCACATGAGATAATATATTTATTACCGCTTTTAGTCAATATGTTATTTACGCAAATGGTTCGACAATTATAAAAAATTATGCACTTTTTACCTTTTTATCCAGTCTGATTTTATCGGCAATCAATGCAATAAACTCAGAATTTGTAGGTTTTACCTTTCCTGCTCCTATAGAATAACTGAATAATTCATTTATTGTATCCGCCTTTCCTCTACTGCAGGCAACTTCAATTGCATGTCTTATCGCTCTTTCCACTCTTGAAGGTGTAGTGTTGTACATTTTGGCAATTGTAGGATAAAGCTGTTTTGTAATCGAATTAAGCATATCTATATCATTTACTGACATAATTATTGATGTTCTTAGGTACTGATAACCCTTAATATGTGCAGGAACACCAATTTCATGAATTATATCTGTAACCATGATTTCCAGTCTGTTTCGTTCTTTGTCTTCATTTTCTTCTTTTGTTATAATAGATATATCCTTAGACTTCGACTTTGAAATAATAAGTATTTCTTTATACAAATCATACTCACTTACTTTTTCATCAACCACATTTACCAAAATATTATTAAATCTGCCTCTGCATGCAGACTCAAAAAATTTAATCTGACATGAATTAGCTTTCACTATAAACTTTAAATTTCTATCTCCTAATTTGTTTATTTCCTCCATTACAGCAATTCCATCATAATTTGGAAGCAATAAATCAATAATTACTACATCAGGCGAATTATTTCTAATTGATGATATGGCAACTTTTCCATCCCTTACTATACCTACTATTTCAATATCATTTTTACCCTCTAATTTTTTTCTTATGTCCTGAATACTTTTTGAATCGTGATTGACAATTATTACTCAGGTTTTCATAATATCCTTCCTTTCAACATTTGTTATTATCTGTGATTATAATTCATTTTTTTATAAGGACAACCCCTTAAAAAACGCAAGTTTTGACAATATAATCCGACAGCATTTTTAGTCATTTTTTTCAAGCATATATTCAATGAAAATGCCGTAACCTTTTGTCGAATCATTAAGAAAAACGTGTGTTATTGCACCTACAAGTCGATTATTCTGTATAATAGGGGTTCCACTCATTCCCTGCACGATACCATCAGTTATATTAATGAGTCTCGAATCTGTAATCTCAAGCTCTATACTCTTATTACCAAATTTCTCGTCATAATTTACATTAGTAATATTGACCTCATAATATTCAGGAGTACCTCTTATAGCTGATAATATATAAGCAGGTCCTATACTTACATCCTCCTTTTTTGCTATACCCATCCACTCCTGACCAAGGCTTTTTAAATCAAAGTTTTTTGTAAGCAGTCCGGAAATACCATACTCAGTATTGTCTGTAATTCTACCTATAACATTTGCCGAAGAATAATCTATAATCCCCTCCAGTCTGCCCGGATTATTACCATCAGGTTTTACGATATTTACAAGATTGGTATTATATATAGCTCCGTCTGATATCTTAAATATAATTCCGGTATCGTTGTCATTTATACTGTGTCCCAAAGCTCCAAATGATTTTTCATCTACAAAAGTAAGCGTTCCGATACCTGATATATCATCTTTCACCCAAAGTCCAAGCTTATTCTTACCTTCAGCATTTTTTACAGGTGTAATATCAAAATACATTTTCTCATTATCTCTTATAACTCCAACGATCACATTCTTTTCTTTACTTTCATCAACGGCATCTACCAGACTCTTTTTATCTTCAATATCAACTCCGTTAATTTCCACAATATAGTCACCTGTAAACAAAATATCCTTACATGGTGAGTAAAGCTCTCCATCTTCTCCGGTTACTACACCGGTATCAACCACCATAACGCCTTTGGTCTTTACATATATACCGATAGGCATACCGGAAGGCATTACCGTTTTGCTTTCATAATCAATCAGATTATCTGCATAAACATTATCAGTGTTTGCTACAGATGCTTCTTTAATATCTATACTTCCTCTTTTATTATCATCAAAATAAAAATCCTTTATTACTATATTTAATAACGAAAGCACAAATATTAATAAAAGCAACAGTATGGCTCTGTATGAATCCTTTTTTATCTTTTTCATAGCAATTCTCCTCTTATACGTTTTAGTGTGACAAGGTCGTGACAATAAAATTTAATTTAAGTAACAAAAAAAGCACATGGAATTTCCATGTACTTTTAGTATTAATAATATAAATTTTTATAATCAGTATAATTTTGTTCTGTCTGCCAATCCTTTCATCTGAACTGCGCTCTGTTTTATAGCATCTGTTATTTCATCGCCGCCGATAATTCGTGCAAGCTCTTCAATTTCCTCTGCCTTTTTGAGCTTCCTGATTTTAGTAATTGTTTTATTATTTTCCACTTCTTTTTCAATTACATAATGATGATCGGCCATAGCAGCTATCTGTGGAAGATGTGTTATACATATAACCTGATGATTACGGCTTATAAGTGACATTTTTTCAGCCACCTTTACAGCAGTTTTTCCGCTTATACCTACATCAATCTCATCAAATATCAGTGTAGGTGTATCGTCCTCATTTGCAAGACAGGATTTAACCGCAAGCATAACTCTTGAAAGCTCACCACCTGATGCAATTTCATATAGAGGTTTCATCGGTTCGCCTACATTGGTTGATATGATAAAATATGCCTCGTCATTTCCGTTTTCATAAAAGCCTTCAAGCTTTTCAAAATTCATATCAAATGAAACTGTCATAAAATTTAGTTCATTTAATGAATCTTCTATCATAGAACAAAGCTTTTTTGCATATTTTTTTCTTACAGCAGTAAGCTCATCAGATTTGCCGGAAAGCTTCGCTTCAATATCCTTTAAGCTGTTTTCCAATTCTAAAAGTCTTTCATCATAACGAAGAAGCTCATCATACTCTCTTTTCAAGTTCTCCAAAGCCAAGATAATATCACTTATATCCGAACCATATTTTGCCTTCAAAGAATTAATGAGATTAAGCCTTTCTTCAACCTGCTTAAATTCTCCCTCATCAAATTCCATACTCTTCATATAATCCGAAAAGTCCCTGTTAAAATCATTTAATAATCCGTCTATATCAGAAAGAGTATTATATGTATCATTTAAATCATTATCCAGTTCGGTAAGCCTTTTCATGGTTGCAAGAGCATGAGATATCTCATTGGCCGCTGACTTAGTATCATCATAACCGGTTATTCGATATATCTCATCGGCTGCACTAAGTATATCTTTTGAATTAACTGCTTTTTTATAATAAGCTTCAAGCTCATAATCCTCACCCTCTTTTAAAGATGCAGATTCGATTTCATTAATTCTATATGCAGTAAAATCTTTTTTCTTTAAACGCTCGTCATAAGATATATCCATTTCAACAAGCTTTCTTTTAACTTCGCAATAATCCTTAAACAGTAAAAAAACTTCCTTTTTGCATGAAGCAATCTCTTCACCGCCAAATTTATCCAATATTTCAAGATGCTTATTTTTATTTAGAAGAGTTTGCTGCTCGTGCTGCGCATGCAGGTCGATTAAAAGTCCTGCAACCTCCTTCAACTTAGTTTGTGTAACTGATATATCATTTATTCGGTTTATGGTTCTTCCCGACTTATTGACTCTTCTTGAAATAAGCAATTGACTATCCTCATCCGGATATATCTCAATTGCCGAAAGCTTATCCTTTATCTCTTCCTTTTCCACCTCAAATATAAGCTCAACAAGTCCGTCTTCTTCATCATTTCTTAACAAATCCTTATTAAATCTTTCGCCAAGACAGATACCAAGTGAACCGATTATTATGGATTTACCTGCACCCGTTTCGCCTGTAAGTATATTAAGACCGTCCTCAAAACCTATATCAATATCATCAATTAAAGCAATATTTTTAATGTGCAAATTTAATAACATCTTTTATTTCTCCAATTACCTTTTCGGCCATATTCTTATCCCTTATGGCAATAAACAAGGTATCATCACCTGCTATACAGCCCATAATCTCACTTATATTAAGTCTGTCAACAGATGCTCCGACAGCCATAGCCATGCCGGCAACAGTTTTAATTACAATAATATTTTCAGAATGCTCCATAGATATCAGGCTGTTTTTCAAAACCTGTATATAGGATGCATCATCATTTGCTTCCACATCCTTTGGATTACTCTTTATTGCATATTTTTTTCTGCCGCCCTCATAGCTTATCTTTTTTAAATTAAGCTCTCTTATATCTCTCGATATAGTAGCCTGTGTTGTATTAAAACCCTCCTTGTTAAGAAGGGTAAGCAGTTCCTCCTGAGTTTCTACATTATGTGTAGAAATAATGTTTTTTATAACCTCCTGGCGATTACGCTTCATAAAACTAACCTCCGATTTTATCCCTTAAAACACGGTAAAAATTCATATCATAAAGCTTAATTAATTCTATTTCCTTTTTTGATTTCTTAACAATAATAGTATCTCCGGCTGAAAGCTCTTCATTATTGCTTCCGTCAAAGGAAACAATTGCTTCGGTTTCCTGAGTTTTCCTTTTTTTAACTATCTCAATTCTTATAACATCCTCACTGTCAAAAACTATACTTTTAGATGTGAGTGAATGAGGTGAAATAGGTGTTACAACTATAGCCTTTGATTTAGGACTTACTAAAGGTCCGCCGGCAGAAAGATTATAACCGGTTGAACCTGTAGGCGTTGAGACAATCACACCATCTGCCTCATAGGTATCTAAAAGTTCATCATTTACATATATATTTAATCCTATAATACGGGAAAATCCGGCTCTCGTTATAACCACATCATTTAATGATTTAAAGCTTCTGCCCTTTAGGTTACCCTCAATCATCATACGCTTTTCCACATTGAAATCTCCTGAAAGAAGTCTGTCTAAAGCATCATAAAGATTAGAAACCTCAACCTCTGTTAAAAAGCCTATGGTCCCAAGATTGATTCCAAGCAGCGGTATATCATGATCACCTAATCCTGCTGCCGCACGAAGCATGGTTCCGTCTCCACCGATTACGATAACAGCCTTTGCATCGGCTATATACTCTTCTTTTATCACGATGCCGTCATAATCATTTATCACATCACTTACAATATTGGCATAAGCACCCTTCTCTTTTAAATATTCAACTGTTTTTTTACTTAATGCCAAATCAATATCTTTATCATTATTGGCAAGTACAAGATATTTATTCATAATTTATTACCTATAAACTTTCTCAATCTGAAATTTAATCAATTTCAATTATTAACTTTCCTTTTTATCCAGTGTTTCGTGTGACAAATTTACGACCTTTTCTATATCAATATCTTCACTTTTTAAAATATTATTTTCAACCTTATCCTTAAAGCTTTTATCCTTTGTTAGATAAAGCAAATATTCGATATTTCCTTCCGGTCCCTTAACTGGCGAAAAATCAAGCATAAGCGGATGAAGCTCTATAGAATCGGCATAATTTATCACCATATCTATAACCTCATAATGAACCTTTTTATCCCTGACTACTCCTTTTTTTCCGACCTTTTCACGACCTGCTTCAAACTGCGGTTTAATAAGACAGACTATACAGCCATCCTCCTTTAGCAGTTCCTTTACCGGAAGCAAAACCTTTGTAAGGGAAATAAATGAAACATCTATTGATGCAAAATCAAGCACATCTTCTATATCTGTCGGCTTGACATATCTTATATTGGTTTTTTCCATGCATACAACACGTTCATCATTTCTAAGCTTCCAGTCAAGCTGTCCATGACCTACATCTACGGAATAAACCTTAACAGCACCATTTTGAAGCATGCAGTCTGTAAATCCACCTGTTGATGAACCGACATCCATACATACCTTACCGTCAAGCTCTATATCAAAATTAGCCATAGCCTTTTCAAGCTTAAGTCCGCCCCGGCTTACATACTTTAACGTGCTTCCCTTAACTTCGATAACCGCATTTTCAGGAAATGTAGTTCCCGCCTTATCCTCTTTTTCTCCGTCTACATAAACTATGCCTGACATAATGATAGCCTTAGCCTTTTCACGCGACGCGGCAAGACCTTTTTGAACAAGCAAAATATCAAGTCTTTCCTTTTTAATCTTATCCTGCATATCCGTTCCCCTGGTATTATCTAATAGTTCTATTGTTAATAACAACTTTCATCTATTGTAAGCACTATTTGTAAGCCTTTCATATATTTTACCCGCACTTATACCGAGCATATCCCTAAGCTCCGGTATCTTACCATGAGGCACTGTCTCCTGTTTAATCGAAGCATCTATGTGAACAATTTCCTTATCCTTATCCAACTCATTATCAACTATAGCAGCCGCAACAAGCTCACCATAACCACCCTTGCTTATATTTTCCTCCATAGTGATTATAGTACTGTGCTTCTCACAGACATTTTTAAGCATATCCATATCGACATCGGAAACAAATCTGACGTTGATAAGTGTAGGAGTCCTGCCATCCGACTTAAGCATGTCATAAAGCTTGGCAGCCTCCTCAAACATATTGCCACACGAAAGGATAGCTATATCACTGCCCTCATATATAACCTCACTTTTACCTGCTTCAAGCTTTGCATTAAACTCCGCATAGCCCTTATATGCTGTTCCTCTCGCATACTTAATCGCTACAGGACCATCATAATCATATGCAAAATCAAGCATTGACTCAAATTCGTATCTGTTTTTCGGTGCCATAACCAGCATACCCGGCATGTGCGAAAGATATGAAATATCATATATACCCTGATGAGTTTCACCATCCTGACCAACAAGTCCTGAACGGTCTATGGCAAAAACCACATGGAGCTTTTGCATACAGACATCATGCAATATCTGATCATAGGCTCTTTGCAAAAATGAAGAATATACCGCAACAAATGGCACGAGCCCTGCCTTTGCCATGCCTGCCGCAAAGGTTACA
>JAFUGL010000035.1 GCA_017469405.1 Lachnospiraceae bacterium
AGGTGCATCTTCGGGCCCAAACATCACTATTAATTCGTCATATGAAGGACTTGAAGGCGCAACGGTAACCTTATATTCAGGTTCGGGAAATATAATTTCTTCTGATGATGGTATAAATGCAGCTAATGGAGATTTAACAAATTATGCATTTGATCTTACAATTGCAGGAGGAACATGGAACATCAATGCAGGTGGTGACGGCCTTGATTCTAACGGCACGATAAATGTCTCAGGTGGAACAACCAATGTATTTGGCTCAACTCAAAATGATAATTGTGCGATAGATTATGGAGACAACAGCACTTGGACAGTAACCGGAGGAACTATAATTGGAATCGGTACATCCGGCATGGCGACAACTCCAACAAGCGGAACCTATGTAGCATTTGGTGCATCAGGTATGGGAGGCATGAATAACATGGGCGGAATGAATAACAACATGAATGGTCCGTCATCCTCATCCTCGTCTGTTTCCATATCAGCAGGAAATACTGTTACTATTAAGGATTCTTCAGGAAATACAATTTACAGCGTAACAGCAGTAAAGAACGCTAATCATGTGGTGTTTTCATCACCTGATATAACTTCCGGAGAAAGCTACTCATTATATATCAACAATTCATTGGCAGCTACATCAACTGCTGCAACAGGAAATGGAAGTAATGGTCAACCAAACGGAGGTATGCAACCGGGAGGAGGTATGCAGCCCGGTGGAGGTATGCAGCCGGGAGGAGGCACACAACCCGGTGGAGGTATGCAGCCCGGAGATGTCATACAGCCGCCAACGGATAATACTACAGACGATGGTAGTTCAACATCCTCAGATAAATCATCTGATTCAGAAACAGATACTTCAGATTATGTATCCATGTATCGCTTGTACAATCCGAATTCAGGTGAGCATTTCTATACTTCAAATGAAACAGAGAAAAACAATCTTGTAAAAGCAGGCTGGAGATATGAAGGAATTGCATGGAATGCACCTAAAACATCAGATACACCGGTTTATAGATTATATAATCCAAATGCAGGAGATCATCATTATACTACAAGCACAACAGAAAGGGATAATCTGATAAAGGCAGGCTGGAAGTATGAAGGTATCGGATGGTATTCAGATTCTTCCGAAGGACAGGTGTTATATAGATTGTATAACCCTAATGCAGTTGCAGGTGCACATCACTATACCACAAGTGCATCAGAAAGAGATAAATTAATCAGTTTGGGATGGCGGTATGAAGGTACTGCATGGTACGGAGGAAAATAAAAAATATGCAAAGCATGGCACGTGTTACTTAACGCCATGCTTTGCATATTTTTGTACAGTCTGATATATTCATGTGATGTGACAAGGCTCAAAGCCTCATAACACATTTCTATGATACTTCTTCTATAAGTTCAACTATCTTGGTTATCGCATCGGTCTCATGCGCTTTTTTCATGTTGTCTATATATTTCTCACGATTTTCATATACTTCATTAATGGCTTCAAGTAAAGATGAGTTATTTGCATCTTCTTCCATTAAGAGCTTTGAATAACCGCTTTTTTCAAAGGACTTGGCATTAAGTATCTGGTCGCCGCGGCTTGCTTCAAGTGAAAGTGGGATAAGTACTGCCGGTTTTCTTAATGCTAAAAGCTCACAGATTGCATTTGCGCCCGCACGGGATACTACCACGTCTGCGAGGGATAAAAGGTCGGCAAGCTCAGATTTTATGTATTCAAATTGTACATAGTTTTCTGTATTAGGCTTATCCTTGTTGGTTTTGTCCTTGCCGCAGAGGTGGATTACATTATATTTTTTGGTAATCTCATCAAGACAGGACCAGATTGCTTCATTTACACGGACGCTTCCGGTACTTCCGCCTATTATAAGAAGTGTAGGACGAAGCTCTTTGAAACCGCAGAAGGTCATTGCCTTTGCGGAATCTCCTTCAAATAATTCCTTCCTTATAGGAGTTCCGGTAACAACTGCCTTGCCGGGAGGAAGCTTCTCTAAGGTTTCAGGGAAGTTGCAGCATACCTTTGAAGCTTTAGGTATTGCAATCTTATTGGCAAGTCCCGGTGTCATATCAGATTCATGTATGATACATGGCACATGATTGGACTTGGCTGCAAGCACAACGGGAACGGCTACAAATCCACCCTTGGAAAATACCACATCCGGCTTAAGCTCTTTAATTATTTTCTTGGCTTCGCTTAAACCTTTGATTACCCTAAATGGATCGGTAAGATTTTTCACACTGAGATATCTTCTTAATTTACCTGTAGCTATTCCATGGTAAGGAATATCCATTTCTTCAATAAGTTTTTTCTCTATTCCCTCATATGAACCTATGTAATGTATATCATAGCCCTTTTCTTTTAAAACGGGTATTAACGCCATATTTGGAGTTACGTGTCCGGCGGTTCCACCGCCTGTTAAAACTATTCGTTTCATTGAATCCTCCTGAAAAAAATATATATAATTATACCATAATTAACGTTAGGCTTAAAGTAATATTTTATGTCATAATTTGAAAGAATGTTTCGTCTTAATCGGTCTTGATTTCTTAAGTTCACGTTTTTTATAATCACGGCAATGTTATACGGGATATAATCCTCGCAGCAATCTGACGGACAGATAAAATATATGTTGGATGCCGGAAGTGGAGGGCATCGTGGGTGTCAAAGTCAGATTTATTAATTAAAAATAGTATTTCCGTATAATAATATTATATGAAAGAGGGATATAAAATGTTTGATGAATTCATGGGACTTGGAACGAGCGTATACATTCTTTGGGGGATAGGCGCCTTGGGACTTCTTCTGAAGCTTGCCGCAAATATACATATGAAAAGAATGATAAAAGCGTCCGGTAACATGGCAACCACCAAAAGACGGGCATTAAGGATTATGCGGCTGAAATATATAAACGGAAAGAGTCTGGGGATAAATACGGGGAGCAGCGCCTCCTTTGTGGATAAAAATGTGAGGAGTATGCGGTATCTGGGGGTCCCGCTTTATGTCTGGCGGCGGACGGGGCTTATGCTTAGCTTTCTGACCGCCGGTGTTGTGGCGGGCACCTTCTTATATAATGATGTTTCATGGAGGGGCAGCCCCGACATGGTAAATCTTTTGGCAAATGCAGTATGCGTGTGTGCATTTTTAATGATTACGGAGAATATATTTTTAATAAATAATAAATTGGAGATATTGAAGGCTAATATAAGGGATTATCTGGACAATGTGCCGGGTGTCCCCAGGGATACTGTCAAAGGTGAAAATAATCCCATTTCATTTGAGGATGCAAAGCAGGTTTTGAAAAATCAAAATGAGCATAGTCTGTCTGCCGGGTCAGAGGCGGCGGCAACAATTATTTCCGATAACCTGGCTAAACCTGAAAAATCCTTGCATGATATAAGGGGAGATAACATTATTGATGCTTCGCCTCATATAAAAAATGTATCGGAGGATAGTGGCGAGGAGACAGACGAGGCAGTATTAAACAGCTTTCTAAGGGAATTCTTTTCTTGAAAAAAATAAAATTTATAAAGTGTTTTTTAATTGCCATAGGTATTCTTACTTTTTTCTGGCTTATGAAAAGTCAGAGTTTCATAAGCTACAGAAAAAAGGCGGCAGGAGTTGAACCAACAAAGGAAACAGTTAATGAAAATACAGATATCAGGTTGAGTGATAAAGAAGAAAAATCAGATGTTACAAAGAATGATGAAGAAATATATATAAGGTATTATGACGATGATTCTTATAGTGATAAATCATCGGATTCAGATGACGAGTATATTGATGTAAGATATATACAGCAGCCGATTATAAGTAATCTTCACGATAAGGAATACTATTATGATTTTAGCAATGAAAAGCTTGCATGGTGGTTTAAGCGCGACAATAATCATGGACCGAGCGGCTGCGACGATAAGGTTAATCTATCAGATTATGGCGCCTATTATCTGGATGATAAAGAGTCTTCAGATGAAAAGGTGATTTATCTTACCTTTGATTGCGGGTATGAAAACGGATATACCGGTCATATACTCGATGTGCTTGCCGAAGAGGATGTGCCGGCATGCTTCTTCGTGACCAAGACATATATAAGAGATAACATAGATTTGACTAAAAGAATGAAGGAGGAAGGACACCAGGTTGGAAACCATACCATAACCCACCCGTCATTACCAACGAAGTCATATGAGGAGATTATTCAGGAAGTAAATGGCTGCGCAGATTATATGAAGGAGGCAACCGGATATGATATGGATCCGTACCTTCGCCCACCATGTGGAGAATACAGCGAGCGAACTCTTGCAATAATCCATGACTTAGGGTTCAAGACTATTTTCTGGAGTATGGCGTATCTGGATTATGATGTAAATAAACAACCGGGTGCAGATTATGTAATAAATCATTTTAATAAATATCATCACAATGGTGCAATCATACTTATGCACAATGTATCAGCATCCAATTCGGAGGCTTTGCAGACCGTGATACAAAATTTGAAGGCCTGCGGATATCGGTTTGCAAGCCTCAATGAATTGGAATAAATCATAATATTTTCCTTGTATTCATAACACCTAAATGATAAAATATAATTTAGTTGTTTTAGAAATAAAAAAGATAAGGAGATATATTATGGCAAAGACAGTAAAATTTGATTTTAGCAACACAGAGTTTAAGGCTTCCAAAGAAGATGTAGCAGCTATGAGCGAAAGAGTTAAGGCTGCAAAGAAGACTCTTCTTGAGAAGACAGGCGAAGGAAATGATTTTCTTGGATGGATTGACCTTCCTGTAGATTATGATAAGGAAGAGTTTGACAGAATCAAGAAGGCAGCAGCAAAGATTCAGAGTGATTCAGATGTACTTGTGGTTATAGGTATCGGTGGTTCATACCTTGGTGCAAGAGCAGCTATAGAAGCACTTCGTCATTCCTTTTATAACTCAGTAACTAAGGAGGTTCGTAAAACTCCTGAAATTTATTATTGTGGTAATAACATAAGCAGTACATACCTTGCAAATCTTATGGATGCAATTGCTGACAAGGATTTTTCCGTAAATGTAATTTCAAAGTCAGGTACAACTACTGAACCTGCAATCGCATTCAGAATATTCAAGAAGAAGCTTGAAGCTAAGTACGGCAAGGAAGAGGCTGCTAAGAGAATATATGCAACAACCGATAAGGCAAAGGGAGCACTTAAGACTCTTGCTACAGAGGAAGGCTACGAGACATTTGTAGTACCTGATGATGTAGGAGGACGTTTCTCAGTACTTACTGCTGTTGGTTTACTTCCAATCGCTGTAAGCGGAGCAGATATTGATAAGCTTATGCAGGGTGCAGCAAATGCAAGAGAATACTGCATAAATGATGAATTTGATAACAATGATGCCATGAAGTATGCAGCAGTCAGAAATGTACTTCATGAAAAAGGTCTCGGTATGGAAATCCTTGCTAATTATGAGCCATCTCTTCACTATGTATCAGAGTGGTGGAAGCAGCTTTACGGCGAGAGCGAGGGTAAGGATGGAAAGGGTATCTTCCCAACCGCAGTAGATCTTACTACTGACCTTCATTCACTTGGACAGTTTATCCAGGAGGGTACTCAGAACCACTATGAGACTGTTATAAATGTTCTTAATTCAAGAGAGACTGTTATTATGGAAGAGGAGCCTGTTGACTTAGACGGACTTAATTACCTCACCGGTCAGACAGTTGATTTTGTTAATAAGTGTGCTATGAACGGAACAATCCTTGCACACGTTGATGGTGGAATTCCTAATATCAGAGTTGATATTGATAAGATAGATGAGCTTACGATCGGAGAACTCTTCTATGTATTTGAATTTGCCTGTGGTGTGAGCGGATACGTACTTGGCGTTAATCCATTTAACCAGCCGGGTGTAGAAAGCTACAAGAAGAACATGTTTGCACTTCTTGGCAAGCCGGGCAACGAAGAAAGAAGAGCCGAGCTTCTAAAAAGACTTGGAAAGTAGATGTGACACAGAGGTCGTGCACCTTTTCACATAATTAATAAGAGTATATATGACTATAAAAAATATGCAACGCATGGCGTTAAGTAACACGTGCCATGCGTTGCATATTTTTTATATAGTTAAGATATATGGATGTGACAAGGGTATGTTGTTTTCGAGTCACATTTCTTATTTACCACCGTACCATGCAATTCCTTCATCACGCCATCCTAATTTTTTAAGATTATCTCTTTCTGCCGCACTTGTTGTGTAATGATGTGCTCCTGCCTTTGCGTTTGGATTATATAACCGATATAAAGGCTGTCCTTCTTTACCTGTTGAATACCAACCTATACCTTCATATTTCCATCCAAGCTTTACAAGATTATCTCGTTCTTTCGCACTTGTAGTATAATGATGATCTCCCGCATTTGGATTGTAAAGACGATATACAGGTGTATCTGATGTTTTAGGTGCATTCCATGCAATACCCTCATATCTCCAACCAAAACTTACGAGGTCATTTTTCTCTTTTTCATTTGCAGTGTAGAAATGCTCACCTGAATTCGGATTGTAGAGGCGGTACATTTTTGAATACTCTGTTTTTGTATCGTTTGTTTCCTCATAATATTCATATGTAAACGTCAAAGTAGTCACGTCACTATTAGCATAACCCTGTTTTTCTCTTATAAGATTACCGTCTGCGTCATATGAATAAAATCGTGTAACAGTTGTATAACCGTTAAATTGTATTATTTTTGTTAAAAGTCCGGAGGAATATACATATTCGATATATTTTTCCATTTCCCCATCTCTGTAAGATGTAACTTTAGTCAAATTATTATTTGAATCATATTCATATGTTACATAAGATGAAATATTATTTGAATTTTCTATGATATTTCTTCTTATTCTATTACCCTTAGCATCATATTCGTATACATTACGATAACTAATAGAATTGTTAGTAACATTCCAAAATACATCTTCTGTTTTATTACCGTTCGCATCATATTGATATGTTTCCATATGGTATAACTTATCATTACGGGATGAAGAATATTTTATCATATTACCCTTTGAGTCATACTCATATTCATCATACATAGTAAATGTAGGAGCATTTATAGTGTAATTTAAGATTTTTCCATCTGAATTATACGTTGTTGTTTCCTTGCGGATATTTCCGTCTGCATCATAGTATATTAATTGAACTAAATTTCCTCTTGAATCATATTCATATGTTGTCTTAAGGAATATACTTCCGTCTGAATTGTAAATGATTGATTGAGTTTCTTTTCCGTTTGAGTCGTAGTCATGTATTGTCTTATGAAATATACTTCCATCTTCATTGTATGCGATTGTTTGAATTTCTTTTCCACTTGAATCGTATTCATGCACCACGGTAGAACCATTACCATAATACTGGACTTTTTTCTTTAACTTTCCTTTACCCGAACCAAGAGGATTTATATTTAAAAATTCAGACCCTTCAAGATCTTCTAAATTTTCATAACCGGTTAATTCATCGGTTTCATCTATTTCATCCGATATCTCTTGGCCTTCAGTTATTTCTTCTTCTATAATTTCAGTTTCTGTTTTTTCTTCTTCTAAAATATCGGGCTGTTCTGATGATTCGGATTGTTCTGTATCTTCTGTTATTTGAAGGCTGTTTAATTCATCATCATTTTCTTCTGTATCTTCTTCTTGGATGCTTTCATAGATTACATCATCCGTCTCCTCAGCTTTGACAATTTTATATGGTACTGAAAAAGTTGACAAAGCCATGGCTCCGCATATTACTGCTGTTACTACCTTTTTTGATTTCATTTTTTTCCTCCCAATGTAAAACATTAACTGTATTATTGAACAGTTTATTAGATGTTAGCATAATTGCCTTTACAACTCAAGTTATTTATTGTATGGGTGGTGATTAAATGGACTATTATAAGATAGGACAACGCATAAGAAAAATAGGAAAAGCATGTGGTCTCTCACAGGAACAACTTGCAGAAAAAGTCGGTATATCTATAAGTTTCGATAAATATTCGTGAATTCATTTAACATTGGAGCAGATACCTTACCGCATATATAATAAAAACTTGAGTTATATAGACAATTGTGCTAACATTTAATAAATTGTTTGTGATAAAATCCTTAAGGAAAGTATCAGATTTTAAGCAGTCATAAAAGCAGAGTTGACAAATACCTAACTCTGCTTAAAATGTGATTCTTTCCGATTGTACCAAAGCGCGACCTTAAATAGAAATGTATGGGGATTGAATA
>JAFUGL010000075.1 GCA_017469405.1 Lachnospiraceae bacterium
ATAATAGTAAATGCTCTTACCGATAACAAAAACAGAACAGCTTCAAATGTTCGTAACGCATTTACAAAGGGTGGCGGAAATGTAGGAACCACAGGCTGTGTTTCGTTTATGTTTGATGAAAAGGGACAGATAATCATAGATAAGGAAGAATGTGATATGGATGCAGACGACCTTATGATGATTGCATTAGATGCAGGTGCGGAAGACTTTTCGGACGAAGAGGATAGCTTTGAAATCATAACCACACCGGACGACTTCACAGCAGTAAGAGAAGCACTTGAAAAAGAAAATATCCCTATGGCATCTGCAGAAGTAACCATGATACCACAGAACTATGTAGAATTAACCAATGAAGACGACATCAAAAAGATGAATCGTATCCTTGATATGCTCGACGAAGACGACGACGTCCAGTCAGTATATCACAACTGGGATGAGTAAAAAAGGTGATATGTAGAGGGCGATTGCGACAGCATCCGTCCTCTTTTTGCGTGGACGGACTGCTGGTGCAGAACGAAGCACGCATCTATATAAAAAGCATATGCTTGTTTACCATATTTAGTTTTTTGGCATCTTTGGCTGAAAGATAAGTGATGCAATATAAGAAAATATAAGTGCTGCCGAGGTTCCTACGGCAGCCATTTTAAAGCCGCCTCTAAACAGTCCTAAAAAACCGTCGGAATCTATACTTTCTTTTACACCCTTCCAGAGATTATATCCAAATCCCGAAAGAGGCACAGATGCACCTGCACCTGCATATTTTAAAAATGGTTCATACAGACCTACTGCACCAAGTATTACACCTGTGCATACGAGAATTACCATAACACGTCCGGGCATAAGTTTTGTATTATCCATAAGAATTTGAGCCAGCAAACATATGATGCCGCCTATTAAAAATGCTTTCACATAATCCATATTATTTCTCCAATTCATTTTTTTATTCTTGGCTTTCTTATTTTTGTTCTATCAAAAGAGCATGGGCGATGCCGGGGATAGTCTCACCCTCATTGTAACTTACGGTTGAAAGAAGAGCTCCTGTAGGTACAAATAAGATTCTTTTCCATTCATGTTCATTAAGTTTATGAAGGATAAGACCTGCCAAAGTAACAGCAGAACAGCCACAACCACTTCCACCACTGTGTGTATCCTGTTCACTGTTATCAAATATTTCAACACCACAGTCCATATGCTGTTTTTCAATATCTATACCATTATCACGAAGAAGCTTTATCAAAATTTCGCTTCCTACCTTGCCTAAATCACCGGTAATTATTTTATCAAAATCATTAGGCTTAAGTGACAGATCATACATAGCCTGATATATTACATCTGCAGCAGCAGGTGCCATACATGCACCCATATTCATGCTGTCCCTTACACCGTAATCAACTATTTTTCCCGTAGTAACTGCGGATATATGAGGATAACCTGACATAGGCTGATCCTTAGATGTGCATGTAACTACAAATGCACCGCTTCCTGTTACTGTCCATGTAGCTGAAAGGGGTCTCTGGTTTCCGTATTCCAGAGGAAATCTGAACTGCTTTTCAGCACCTGCAAAATGACTGCTGGTTGCGGCAAGGACATAGTCTGCATAACCTGCGGCAACTGTCATGGCAGATAGTGAGAGCGCCTCTCCACAGGTGGAGCAGGCACCATATAAACCAAAGACAGGGATGTCAAAGTCTTTTAAACCAAAGGTTGTTCCTATAAGCTGTCCAAGCAGATCACCACCAAAGATATATCTAATATTTTCTTTGTCTATGCCTGATTTTGCAATTGCAAGTGACACGGCACGTCTTACCATTTCAGATTCGCCTTTCTCCCATGAATCCTGACCAAAGGTGGCATCATTTTCAATTTCATCATAATATGATGCTAAAGGTCCTTTTCCTTCCATTTCTCCTACGACGGATGCATGGCTTAAAATGACGGGAGGATTATTAAATTTTATTGTTTGCTTTCCGCATTGTTCATTATTTTTTGTATTGTTCATTTTAATACCTCGCTTTTATATTAATTCCGCCATGGATAAAATGTAGTAGATAAGTCCTGCACACCAGCTTGTTACTATACCAAATAAGATAACAGGTCCGGCTATAGTGAAAATCTTCACACCTTTTCCAAAGACCTCACCTTCTTTTTTATATTCAATTGTAGGTGAGGCAACAGAGTTTGCAAATCCGGTAATTGGAACAAGAGCACCGGCACCTGCAAACTTTGCAATTCCTTTATATAAATTAAATGATGTGAGAATTACACTTGTTAATACGAGAATTATGGATGTAAAACTTGCTGCATCATCTTTTGTATAACCGAATTCCTGTATAAATAAGTCTGTTATTCCCTGACCTATGATGCAGATAAGACCACCAACCCAAAAGGCATTAAAGCAGTTTACAAATGTATTGTGCTTAGGGGTTACAGCCTCAACATATTTATTATATTCTTCATCATTTTGTTTTACTTTCATATAATGATCTCCTTTTTATGCATATATCAGATTAAAAATTTAATAGCTGAACCAGACTTCCGCAAGCTTTACCTATTGCGGCAGCTATAAGTACGTATGGCAGCCACTTACGAATTTTAAAACGACGGGAAAGTATCGGAAAAATATTGAGGGTTTCAGCCAGTGCACCGGCCAGACATCCGACAAAGATGCCGCCGGATAAACAAAATATACTCATTCCCCAATTATTAAAAGGAAGAGATAATTCGTATAAATAAACCAGATTAAAAAGTGTTACTCCGGATATTATGGCAGTTTCAATTATTCTTATATATTTCGCAGTTTTATATTTTTCAATCAGCTTTTGAAATACACCGAGTAGTGTGATAAAAGCTACAAATCCTGCAGCGGTTGCACTTCCGGCAATAATGCAAAAGCATAGGTATAATATTTTTTTAATCAACATCTATTGTTTTATTATTCCTTTCACTGTCTAAAATTATGCTTTGGTTTACATTTTGCTCATATAATCGCATTTGTACCTGAAGAGGAGTAGGGTCATCAGTGTCTTTATGATTGATACCATGATTGAAAAATATAATCATACCTATACAAAGTCCGATAGAATACATTGCAATTCCAAGTGAAAGACCTTTTGGATTTTGACTGGTATAGTCATTTGTAAAAAGTCTGTATATATCTTCCAATAGTGTTTTTGAACCAACATCGCCGTTATAGGACATTATGGAAAAACCGGTTCCGAAAAATGCAAATATAATAAGAATTATTGTTTTTATTTTATTGCTAAGCTTTTTTATAGGAACAGGGTTTTTGTAATATACTATAGTTTCGGATGAGCCAATAGGAATAATTATTAAATCTTTAAATGTGATGTTAATAAGTTCAATTAATTTCATTGAAGTAACTACCTGCTGCCCATCTTCGGTGTTTGGAAATGTAAAAACAAACATCTTTGACAATGTGTTATAGATATCTTTGTCGGTACAGAAGATTTTTGCTATATCACCTATATGAACTTTTCTTGAGTTGACCAAAATACTCTGTTCAAGTGACAGATAAAGAGTTTTAGTATCCATAATAAAAGCCTCGTTTTATTAATATTTTTTATAATGTCTTGGATTTAGTATGCCTTTGATTTAATAAATTATGTATAAAAAAATAAAAATATAGTTAAATATATAAATATATTGATTTTGGACTATCTGTCCAATGACAAATTTATGTTTTTAGTGTATTATATTGATAGAAACATATAAATGAGTAGATTTAGGATTTTTTTATGAAAAAAGAAATTCATAATAAAAAGGATATATAGGATATATAGGATATATAGGAGAGCTATATTATGAAGCGCTATAATGCTATATCTAAGCGAATGCCGGATGGTAGTATAGAATATACTGTAAAATATAATTTAAAATCTGAAAATGAACTTTTCTTTATTGATGATGATTTGGATGTTGTAGTACTTAATGAACCTGATGATAAGTATATTGTTCATTTAGGACTTTTTATTGAAAAGCTTCCTTTTGATTATGCAGATGAAAAAATAAGAGTTGATGGTGAAGCATTTTGGGAGATGATAGAAAAAAATATAATTAATTATATTTTGTCGGATTATTATAATGAAGATGATGGCTTTAGGAAGTTTGCGCTAAGCAATAATTTTGATGTATATAATATAAGAAAAGAATTGGAAAAGTCAGATGATTATGTAGATGCGTTTTGTAATTCGTTTTATAAGTTGACGGATTATTTTGATAGTTGGGCAGTCGTTAAAATAGATAATAATTCCGGTGAGATAAAAAACATTCTTTTGAAACCGAAAGAAGATAAGCATATAGAAACAGTAAAATGGGAGTGACAATATATGGACTGTGTAATCTATGATTTTAAATCTGTACTGCCTGAGGCGACAGGAAAAAACATTAAAAGTAAGATAAAAAAGGCCGGTTATTCTGTAAATTATATTCAAAATTATTTAAGACTCTCATGTCCGCAGCCTATATACAGATGGTTTAATGGAAAGGTTATGCCTTCACTTAATCATCTATATATGCTTAGTCGTCTTTTAAATATTCATATGGAACAATTGCTTGTTTCCGGATATATGGATAGATGCGATGTGGACGATTATGAATGCTTAAGTATAGTATCAAGGACAATTATTTTTTCAGATTATATCAATGGTAACTAAAAAGTAATAGTCATATAAGCGTGTCATGGTGTGTGAGCCTTGTCATATCATATGAGTATATCTGATTGTATAAAAATGCGCAAAGCATGGCGTTAAGTAATACGTGCCATGCGTGCGCATTTTTTATACAGTTAGGGTATATACAATAGATGTGACAAGGCTCATGCACCATGACACTTTTATTTGCCTGACATTTATAATTGTGGTATGATTATCACTGTGAAATGTAAATTTATTTACAGGAGTTTTTATATGAGTGAAAGAACTTATATAGCAATTGATTTAAAGTCCTTTTATGCATCCGTGGAGTGTGTGGAAAGAGGGCTTGACCCGCTTACGACAAGGCTTGTTGTGGCGGATGAATCACGTACGGAAAAAACCATATGTCTGGCGGTTACGCCTGCGCTTAAGGCATACGGATTATCCGGAAGGTCAAGACTTTTTGAGGTGTATCAAAAATGTGATGAGGTAAAAAGGGCAACCGGCAAGGAGCTTACTTTTATCGCAGCGGTTCCACGTATGTCTCTTTATATAGATTATTCCACAAGGATTTATGAAATATATCTAAAATATATCAGCAAGGATGATATACAGGTTTACAGCATAGATGAAGTATTTATGGATGTAACTCATTATCTTTCCCTTTATAATATGACGGCAGAGGAATTGGCACGTACCATAATTATGGATGTGTTAAATGAAACAGGCATAACTGCAACTGCCGGCATTGCACCTAATCTGTATCTTTGCAAGGTTGCTATGGATATAGGAGCAAAGCACACAGAGGCGGATAAGTATGGAGTGAGAATTGCGAGTCTTGACGAGAGAAGCTTCAGGGAAAAGCTATGGTCACATAAGCCGATTACGGATTTTTGGAGAACCGGTCCCGGTACTGCTAAAAGACTTGAAAAATATGGAATTCACACTATGGGTGATATAGCAAGGATGTCGCTTTCGGATGAGGATACATTGTTTAAAGTATTTGGTATAGATGCAGAGATACTTATCGACCATGCCTGGGGATATGAGCCGTGTACCTTGGAGGATATAAAAAGGTACAAGCCAAAGACCAACAGCTTTTCTTCAGGACAGGTGCTTCAGGAACCCTATAACTTTGATAAGGCGAGAATAGTAGTGCGTGAGATGACCGAGGAACTTGTATTGGAGCTTGTGGATAAGGGACTTTCTTCTCCTTCATTTACTTTAGAAATAGGTTATGATAGAATAAATGTCGACAGCGGTGGATTTGAAGGAGAAACCAAGATAGACAGATACGGAAGAACCGTACCAAAGTCTGCACACGGAACTGCAAACTTCGGAACCTATACATCTTCTTCAAAGAAGATTACGGATGCAGTGATCAGACTCTTTGATGAGATATTTGATAAGGATCTTATGGTTAGAAGGATAACCATAGGTGCCAATAATGTTATGGCTGAGAGCTATGAACAATTTGATATATTTACCGATTCAAAGGATCTTGAAAAAGAAAAAAAGATGCAGCAGGCTATGATCAGTATTAAAAAACGCTTTGGAAAAAATGCAATCTTAAAGGGAACCAATCTTGAAGAGGGTGCGACAATGAGAGACAGGCACAGGCAAATCGGAGGGCATAAGGCGTAGGATTGAGATGGTTTATGAATTAATTTTTTTGTTAAAGCTTTGTGCGTTTATATAAGAGGATATAAAATGACGGGATATGAGGATATTATAGATAAGGACAGACCGGTTTCAAAAAGAGCGAGGATGAGTGTTGCTGACAGAGCAAAGATATTTTCACCCTTTTCAGCACTAAAGGGCTTTGAAGAAGCTATTGAAAAAAAGAATATAATTATTAAGCCGAGAACAGAACTTTCGGAAGAAAGAAAGCTCGAGCTTGATGAACACTTTAAAACTATTAAGCGTTTGCTTGATAATGGCGAACATCCGATAGTTACAGTTATTTATTATCAAAAGGACAAGGAAAACCAAGATGATATCTGCCTAAAAAAAACCGGAATGGTCGCAAAGGCAGATGTTGAGTCAAGGTATATACAGATTGTTGATGAGAAGATAAGCTTTGAGGATTTGTACAGCATAAGCGGTGATATGCTGTAGAAGGTTTATAATATGAAAGTGTGAGTTAAAAATGCTTTTTAATGATAGAATTAAAAAATATGATATATTTCATTTGTTACAGCAATACGAGGAAGAATTATATTCAGGAAATAAAAATGCTGTCATTATGCTTTATACTATGCTGGTTTGTAATGATTCACAGATTGTATTGCAGGCAGCAAAGGATATATATTCATATTGGATCCGTTTGAATCCGCAAGGTATTATTAATTTTTCAGAGACCTTCAGAGATTATACATCTGTAAATTGGTTTATTGATTGGAGAAATGTTGATTTATCTGACTTGGAAAAATCAATAGGTAATAAAGAAATTTTTAAAGAAATTATAAGAATAGGAACGTTCCATCCAAATGGATATTTTAGAGAAAAATGTGTTAAATTTTTAAAAAATGATATTGAATCCATAGGATATATTACATTAAGACTTAATGATTGGGTAGAGAATATCAGGAATACCACTTTAGAAATTCTTGATAAAATGATGGATTATGCTGATGAGGAAATTATAATCAGTACGCTTCCTTATTTTTACAAGGTAAAGCAGGGTGAAAGAAGGAGTAATGAGGTCTATGAGCATTTTAATTTGAGATTAAATGAGTGTGTAAGAAGATTGCTTTTGAAAAAAGAGAACATTGACCTAAAAAAGATTAGTGATTATGACTTTTATACAAAAAGAGCATTGTATCCTATATTGATAAAAGAAGAAAATTTACCAAAAGCTTTCGCTGATAAGCTTTTGTTTTACGAGAGACATACAAATAGTTCAATAATACTGATAAATTTAATACTGAAAAATTATGATTGTAGTAACGAAGAATTAAAAATATATATGAAACACAAAAGTGCTATCGTAAGGAGAAAGGCTCTTGAACGCTTTTATATGAAAAATAAGTGCTATTTTGAGGGCTTGGAGGAATATTTGAATGATAGCAACAGAGGAGTCAGAGAGGTTGTATGTTTTATATTAAGAAAGCATACAAATTTTGACATTTTGCAATTTTATATAGATGAAATGGATTCCGATAAAACGGCAGTTGCTATTTTGGGAATAGGAGAGAATGGCTCTGCAAAGAACTTCGAGCTCATAAAAAAATATTTGAGCAGTGATAATACCAAGGTGGTAAAAAATACAGTTATATCTATTGGAAAATTAAAGGGTTCCGAGTCAGAGGATATATATTGGGAATTTATGGAGGATGAAAGAATGGCTGTTTCAACAGCCGCTTTTAAAGCGGCAAAAGCAAGTGACAGCTATTATCTTCCTGAAAATATTTTTGGTAGGATACAAAAATATGAAAATATAATAATGCCTATAGTTAAAGAAAAAGAAAATGATTATATTGAGATTAATTTATTTAAAAATGAGATTATTCGAAGAAGACATTATTTTAATCTTTTATTAAATGATTCAACTTGGAAAATTATGCAATATCTTATATATTTATATAATGATTTTGATGATAACATATTGAATAAGGTCAGAAGAAAAATAATTAGGCGCAGCTATTATTCAAAGGTTAGTAAAAAAGAAGCTGATAATATAAGAATGATGATGTATGATGAAATCTATGATATACCTGAAGCGTTGATTAAACAAATAGAATTTGATTTAAAATACGTTGAAGAAAAGTAAAATAAAGGCTTAATTTTATTATAAATAATTTGAACTATTTGTATAAAGAGGTAAATTATGAGATTAGACGACATAAGAAAAAATATAAACGAAATAGATGACAAGATGAAGACTTTGTTTGATGCGCGTATGGAGTGTGCAGCCGAGGTCGCAAAGGTTAAAATTGAGACCGGTGACAGCATATATAAGCCGGTACGTGAAAAGGAAATGTATGAAAGATTCATGGATAATCCGGATTATGTTGCTTTTTTGAAAAAGGTTGTGCAGATTAGCAGAAGAAATCAGTATGAGTTGTTTTTGGATAATAATAAAAATGATGATTTATCTGATAAGTTTAAATCAGAAGATTTAAAGGATGGAAAGCTTAATCTGATGCTTAAGCCTGATGAAAAATCCGAGAGAGGACTTTGCATAAAGGATATATTGTCTGTTATTTCGTCTTCAAAGCTTAATGTGGAATGTATTGAGGTAAACAAAGAAAATATCAATTTTTCCGTTACATTTAATGTACCGGAGGATGAGATATCACAGAAAGAGGCATATTTGATTAAATATATGTTAGAGTCGGAAACCTTATAGAAAATGATTTACACATGATATAGATTATTAAAGAGTAATGCATGACAGCAAAGCGTTACGAGTTTATGAAGGAGGACGATATGGTAATTATTAACGGACACGTGGTTGACCCTGAAACAGGGCTTAACGAGGAAGCGGATGTAGAAGTAAGCGGTGACACTATAAAGAAGATATATGTAAAAAGTAAGGGCGAGGCTTACGAGGGTAACGACAGCGAGATTATAGATGCGAAGGGTAAGTATGTTATGCCGGGATTTGTGGATTTGCATGTACATTTCAGGGATCCTGGACAGACCTATAAGGAGGATATAGTTACAGGTGCAAGGGCAGCGGCACATGGTGGTGTGACTACAGTTTGTGCAATGCCTAATACAAGTCCTGTTGTTGACAGCGTTGAAACACTCAGATACATATTGGACAAGGCAGATAAGGATGCACTTGTCCATGTAAAGCAGCTTTCATGTATAACCAAGGGCATGGAAGGTAAAGAACTTGTAGATATGAAAGCTATGAAGGAAGCGGGAGCGGTAGCATTTTCCGAGGATGGAAAGAGTGTTATGGATGTTAAGCTTTACCGTGAGGCTATGAAAAAGGCAGCTTCGCTTGGCGCAGTTGTTATGGCGCATTGTGAGGATAAGGATTTGGTAGGAAAGGGAGTACTTAATGAGGGTGTAGCATCCGAAAAGTACGAAGTACCGGGAATACCTAATTCTGTCGAGGATATAATAACAGCAAGAGATATACTTCTTGCAGCAGAGACAGGTGCGAAGCTTCATATATGCCACTGTTCTACCAAGGGAACAGTAGAGCTTATGCGTATGGCAAAAAGACTTGGTGCTGATGTGACGGCTGAAGTATGTCCTCATCATTTCACTCTTACGGATGCAGACATAACTGAAGCAAACAGCAATTACAAGATGAATCCGCCGCTTAGAAAAGAGGAAGACGTAAAGGCTCTTATAGAGGGCTTGGTTGACGGAACTATGTCCTGTATATCGACGGACCATGCCCCTCATTCGGATGAGGAAAAGGAAAGATATTTTGACAAGGCACCTTTTGGAATAGTTGGTCTTGAGACATCGGCAGCGCTTACATATACTGCACTTGTATCAACAGGTCTTATGGACATCATGGAGATGGCAAGGAAGATGAGCTATAATCCTGCGCATGTAATAGGCATAGACAAGGATTACGGCAAGCTTACCGAGGGTGCAAAGGCTGATATAGCTGTATTTGATCCCCGTGTTGAGTGGGAGGTTAAGGCTTCAGAGTTTTTCTCAAAAGGACACAACACGCCGTATGAGGGTAAGGTTCTTAAGGGCAAGGTTACGGATACGATAGTTGATGGTAGGGTTGTATATAGTGAATGACAAAATTAATAATTCGCCAAAAGCTAATAAAAAATTAGGTTTTGGCGAATTATAATTATTATTTGATATTGTAATTCTTTTAAAAATAGTGTATAATTTTCCAAAAGTAATAAATTTTTTAATATTTGGCGAATTATAAGGTGGTAAAAATGATTATAGGTAGAGATAGGGAATTATCATTATTAAAAAAAATAATTAATGATGATAGTTCACATTTTTTAGCTGTATATGGAAGAAGAAGGATAGGAAAGACGTACCTTATCAGAGAGGCTTATGAAGGAAGATTTACATTTCAACACGCAGGATTGTTTGAAGGAACGTTAAGGGAACAGCTTTTAGCTTTTGAAAATTCAGTCAGGGATGCAGGAGGTGAATCTTCAAAAAATCCTAAAAATTGGTTAGAGGCTTTTGAAGATTTAAAGGAGTTGATAAGAAACTCTACAGAAAAAAAGAAAATTATATTTATTGATGAATTATCATGGATGGATACACCTAAAAGCAATCTGATTACAGCTCTTGAACATTTTTGGAATAGCTGGGCATCGGCGAGGAAGGATATAGTTCTTATAGTATGTGCATCTGCGACATCATGGATGTTATCTAAGGTTGTTCATAATAAAGGAGGTCTGTATAACAGGCTTACAGAACAGATTAATCTACAGCCGTTTTCATTATTTGAATGTGAGGAGTATACGCGTGTAAACGGACTGTCATTTAACAGAGAACAGATTTTACAATATTATATGGTCTTTGGGGGAGTACCGTATTACTGGAGTTTTTTGAAAAAAGGCTTTAGTTTAGTACAAAACATAGATAGAATACTATTTAAAAAAGACGCTCCATTAAGGGAAGAATTTAAATATTTATATGCATCAATATTTAAAAAACCTGATATGCATCTTAAAATAATTAATGTTTTAAGCTTAAAAAAGGTTGGAATGACAAGAGAAGAGATAGCTAAAAATGCAAATTTTGATAGTTCAGGCGAATTGACTAAAAAACTTGAAGAACTCGAAAGCTGTGGATTTATCAGGAAATATTATGCATATGGCATGAAAAAGAAAAATGCAGTTTATCAGTTGATAGATTGCTTTACCTTGTTTTATTACAGATTTTTAATTAATGAGCCGACTGATGATCATTTTTGGAGTAATCAGATAAATACCCCTGCCGTTAATACCTGGATGGGATATGCTTTTGAAAGAGTGTGCCTGATGCATATAGAACAAATAAAGCAAAAATTAGGGATATCAGGCGTATATACCGATGTGAATTCATGGTATTGTAAGGCTGATAAGGATAACGGTATAGCAGGTTCTCAAATTGATTTACTTATTGTCAGAAAAGATAAAGTGATAAATCTTTGCGAAATGAAATATTCAAATACAGAATATACGATAACACAAAAAGTAGATAAAAATATAAAAAATAAGATAAATGATTTAATTGTTTCAACAGGAACTAAATATGCTATTTATCCTACACTTGTTACAACTTATGGAATGGTTGATAATTCGTATTCAGGAAATATTCAGTCGGTTGTAACTATGGAAGACTTATTTAGGTATAAAGATAATTAGATCATTATGATTATATAATACGAGGTTAGATATGAAATTCGTAATTCAACGTGTAACAAACGCAAGTGTTACCATAGACGGAAATGTAAGCGGTAAAATAGAAAATGGTTTTATGGTCTTAATCGGTATATGCGAAGAGGATACAAAGGAGATAGCAGGTAAGCTTGTAAAAAAATTAATAGGATTAAGAATATTTGCAGATTCGGAGGGTAAAACCAATCTTTCCATAAAGGATGTGAACGGTCAGCTTCTTTTGGTATCACAGTTTACACTGTATGCTGATTGCAAGAAGGGTAACAGACCATCCTTTATAAAAGCGGGAAGTCCCGAGCATGCAGAAAAAATATATGACTATATAGTAGAGCTTTGTAAAAATGAGATAGAAGTAGTTGAAACCGGTGAGTTTGGAGCGGATATGAAGGTAGAGCTTACAAATGACGGACCATTTACAATTATTCTTGACAGTGCAGAAATCTGTTGAAACAGATAGTTGCTATATAATGAATTTTATTACATGAACGGATAATCAATAAGAAAAATATTTAGGAGGTATGGTGTATGGACAATAAGGCATTGTACAAGCTTTCGTATGGAGTGTTTGTACTTGGAACAAAGAGTGGGGATAAGATGAATGCATGTATAACCAATACTTGTATTCAGGTGGCAAATGATCCGGTAAGGGTTGCAATTTCGGTAATCAATAAGAATTATACTTGTGACCTTATAAAGGAAAGTAAGCAGTTTGCGCTTACCATGCTTGATAAGACTGTAAGCTTTGATACTATTAAAAGATTTGGATTTCAGTCAGGACGCGACGTAGATAAATTTGCTGATTTTGTACCACAGCTAGACGATATGGGCAATCCATATATTGCATGGCAGTCATGTGCGGTTATATCCTGTAAGGTGCTTTCCGAAACAGACCTTGGATCGCATACATTATTTATAGCGGAAATTGTGGATGCAAAGGTACTTAGTGACAATCCACCACTTACTTATGCGGATTATCAAAGTGATGTAAAGCCAAAACCTGATAAGGTGGATAAGGAAAAGAAGATAGTAGGTTGGAAATGTAAAATATGCGGATACGTCTATGAAGGAGAGACACTACCGGCAGACTATATATGTCCTTTATGCGGACATGATGCAAGTGACTTTGAACCTATTTATGCCGAATAAAATAGTTTACTTAAGTCTGCTAAAGTTTTGGTGCTGGTTTTAGTTTTTATATTGGCAAGATGACGCTGGATGGTGCGCAAGGTTATACCTTGCATATCAGCCAGCTCTTTTTGTGTTTTGGCAGGATTTTCAAGAAAAGCTGTAAATGTCTGGATTTCCTTTTCTGAAAGGGAATATTCCTTGGCAAATGCTTTTATTTTGTCTGACAGCTCAGTATGGATATCAATTTTATTAAAAGTATCGTTTGAGGCATTTAATTGATTTAGATTTGCAACCTCATCTGACAAAGAGGGAATGTTTGAAGGAACATTTTCTGACTGGAGAATCAATGAGTGATTGATGTCTGTGTATTCATTATTTTTATAATCTTCGTCAGTAGAGGCAGGAGTATCAGTTGGAAAGTTATAGTATAGAACTTTAACAGCCTGAAATGATCCACAGCCTGTTTTGTCACATATATTACTTAAGCTTCGATATAACACACTTCTGGATATAAAAAGGCTCTTGGCAAGTTCGGACATGGTTCCATCAAATGAAAGGGCAGCTAAAAAGACCTCGGTTTCTTTGTTTGAAAATTCAAATTGTTTTGCGAAATCGTGAGGAGCAATATGGTGCATAGAGTTTGTTTTTTCCGAACTGAAGTAAAGTTGACCTGAAAATGTAAATAAAAGCATGATAATTATAATAGCTGCCAGTTCAATCCCTATTATATAAAACAAAGGAAAATTAAGCCAAAATGGAGTTATAAGAAGACATGAAAAAATACTGTCTATGATTCGTCCACTGACTGAGATAAGGGGAGCAAAGCGCTTGCTGCGCGCAAGCTTAAACATAGTGAGAGTGAAGTAGCAGTTTATAATACCTGCAACTATATAATAAATGCATGTATTTACATACATAGATGAATTTTCGTGGATAAGAACCGGATTTAGTATACCGATAATTACACCTGTTAGTGTGACAACAGACAGAAAACGCATATCATCTATATCGGCGATAATTCCCATAATAATATAAGATAATACAATAAAAAGCCGTGGAGTATCATATACAAATGATTCTCCGTTGAACATAAGAGAAAGCAATGGATAAGATAAGAAATTACCTATAATTTCACAAAGTATAATAACTATAACTGTTGACATATAAATTGTGATAAAGCTTCTTTTGTCAGGAATTTTGGAACTTATTAATTCTTCCTGCTCTGTATTGGAAAGATATTCTGCAAAACCGGAAAGATTCATAAATGCGACAATAAATGTAACAAGCAGTAAACTGTAAATTATAAAGTTTTCATTGTTTATCAATGTTTGCAAGAAAAATTGAAGAAATATCGAGCACGACATACTGATGATAAATACGATACCGGTATGAGGAATATATGTGAAAGCACGGTACATAAGCCTATAATAATATACGCACTCGATACCTATAATAAACATTAAGGCATATATAGATATAAGAAATAAAAGCTTATTTGAGCTTTTAAAGAATATTAGAATTAAAATTGGTGTGAGCAGAGTCACAATTCCTGCTATACGGCTTAAGATTGATTGTTTTATTTCAACAGTACTTAAAATAATACTAAATATAATGAGTGCCATAGCAAATGATATAAGTATAAGTCTAGTGTGTAAGAGACTTTGATTTTCATCTAAAAATTTACCTGACAGAGAAGAAAAGGCACTACTTATCATTGCATAGGTATAATTATAAAAGAAGAAAAAAACCGCAAGTACAATTTGTCTTCCGTATTTAAGATTTTTTATTGAAGTGTTTTTTTTATCAATTGTCACAATGTCCATTTTGTGTCACCCCTCTGTCTCAAATGGTTAATCATTTGAAATATGGTAATTTGCTTTTGAAGATATTATATGTCTTTTTTGATGATTTGAAAAGTACGACATTAAAAATGTCACAAATACGACATTTTTTCAACAAAAAGATACAGATGTAACCTATTATTTTCATATTATAAAAGTTAATATTTATATATTTATATTTTATATATTATTTTAAAGGAGTTAGGAGTTAAAAAATGGATAATAATAATCAATACCAAAATAATCAGGGATTTAATCAAGGGGGACAGAATTATCCTGCAAACGGACAGCAAAACAATACGCAGCCGTTTAATCAACAGCAGTATAATGCAGCTCAAAATGCCGCACAGCAACAGTATTATCAGCAGCAATATGAGATGCAACAGCAGGCACAGCAGCAGTATTATCAGCAGCAGGCAGGACGAGAAAATACATATAATTCACCTGCTCAAGGGTATGTGCCGGCAGATGCCACTAATCAAAATAATTATAAGAACAACGGGAATTCCGGAAGCGGTTCTGCGAACGGTGGAAACGGCGGTAAGAAAAAGACCGGTCTTATCATAGGTATAATAGCAGCGGTTGCGGTTATTGCTGCAATTATCATTGTTATAGTTGTGTTAAAAAATAAGAAGGACGACAAGAAGGATAGTGATGACAAAAAGACAACTGAGGCTACAACCGATGTAAATGATACAGAAGAGGCAACTACAGAAGCCTTGTCTACCGAGGAGATAACAGAAGAGGCAACTACAGAAGAAGCTTCGGGTGAACGTTATTATAAGCTTATAAATATCATTAATGACAAGGATACTGATTATGTAGCCCTTTTGGAGGACTTAAATAATGAAGGCAAGTATAATTTCGGTGTGTTTAATTATGATGATCATACCGGTTATATAGTTGTTGCGGGGGCTATACTGGGTTCGGAATTCACCTTTGATGATACATCTATCACTATGGATGGTGAAAAGTCGGATATGGTTATAGATGGTGATAATCTTTCGATAAATTTATCCGGTGAAACCCTGGAATTTGTAAGTATTTCTTATGACGAATTTGCAGTAATGTATGAAGCTTATAACAGTGGTAGCGATTATATATATTTTTCAAGCAGAGATATCATACCGGAGGATACTGTGGTTCCTTTTCAAAATGTAAGTGTAACTATCCCGGGAGGATATCAGACAATTGGTTATATAGATACATCAGACGAATATATGGATCACCTTAATCTGCAGTATGTAGATGAAAATGCTGGTTGTGTTGTGGAATATTATTTAGAAAAGTACACATATTGGCATCTTGATGAAAATTCCATCGAATATTATGCCGGTGAAGAGGGCATAGAATGGACTGATACCGATATACAGCTTGATAACGGAATGATAATCAATTATGCACGCAGAGAAGAAAGCGATAACATGTATATGACTAATGCTGCGCTTGATGATTATGAAGCGGGAATAAAATACAGTAATGGTATAAGTTTTGTCGGTTTTATGGAATGTGATGGCAAAGTATATAGAATAAGTATCACTATTGATTCTGATTTTTATGGAGAAGAAACAGAAAATGTTCTTATGGGATTGCTTAACGGTATTAATAAAAGATAACAAAATATAAAAAAGGAGTGTTTGAATGGATAATAATCAATACCAAAATAATCAGGGATTTAATCAAGGGGGACAGAATTATCCTGCAAACGGACAGCAAAACAATACGCAACCGTTTAATCAACAGCAGTATGATGCGCAGCAGCAATATTACAGGCAGCAATATGAGATGCAGCAGCAGTATTATAAGCAGGAGTATGAAAAGCAGCAAGCCCAGCAGGCTGCAAATGCAGGTCAGAATTTTAATCAACAGGCTGCATATGGCGGACAGTACGACAATCAACAGGCTGCATATGGCGGACAGTATGACAATCAACAGTCATACAGTCAAGGTCAATATAATCAACCTCAGTATAATCAGCAACAGGATATGAACTATCAAAATGTCGGATATACAAATTCTACACCAAACAACATGGATAATTATGACAATGGTGGCTACGATGGAAATAACGGCAACGGTGGAAAGAAGAAAACCGGTCTTATAATAGGCATTATTGCTGCAGTTGTTGTTATAGTTGCTGCAATTGTTATAGTTTTGGTTGTTAAAAATAAGAAATCGGATGATAAGGATAAGGATGATAGCAAGAATGCAACTACAACCGAGGCTGTTTCAACAGAAGTTACAACGGAGTTGACAACCGAAGAAACAACCGAAGCAACTACTGAAGCGACTACTGAAGCAACTACAGAGGCAACAACCGAAGCAACTACAGAGGCGACAACTGAAGCGACTTCAGAGGAAGCTCCAGCCAATATGCGTTACTACAGGATTACAGATATTGATGACGGTTCCGGACAGGATTATGCAAGTATGCTTGAAAACTATTATAATGCCGGAGATTATTCGTTTGCTGTATTTGATGATAATACCAATACAGGATATTTTGTAATAAGAATGTCAGATGCAGGAACCTTTGTATTTGATGATGCTACATTGACTACTGATGATTATGAGGACGATGTGTATGATTTAATCTTTGAAGGAAACACTCTTACTATGAAGCAGGGCAATTATTTTATTAAGATGGAACTTGTGACATATGATGAATTTAAAATGATGAATGATGCGTATGAAAGCTCAGGCAGCAACTAAGGTTTACAAAGGTTAGAGGGTAACATCTAAGCGGGAGGAATTCAAAATGGATAGTAATAATCAAAATTATCAGGGCTACAATCAAGAGGGACAGGGATATCCTGCAAACGGACAGCCGTATAATGCACAGCAGAATAATCCTGCGCAGTATGATATGCAGCAGCAATACTATCAGCAGCAGTACAACGGGCAGCAGGCAGTAAACGGCGGAAACAATGCCGGAGGAAACGGTGGAAGTAACGGCGGAAAGAAGAAAACCGGACTTATCATCGGTATAATAGCCGCAGTTGTTGTTATCGTGGCTGCTATTATAATTGCTATAGTTGTTAAAAACAAGAAGTCGGATAAGGATGATAATAAAGATAAAAAAACAACCGAGGCTGTTTCAACAGAAGATATAGCTACAACCGACGATGAAACAGAAGCAAAAACGGAGGAGGTAACTGAAGCTATACCGGATGATGATTGGATTCATATCAGCACGCCGGAGGAGTTTCAAAAAATTGCCGATAATCTGGACGGTAAATATGTTCTGGATGCGGATATCGATGATTGGATGAGCGGAAACAGCACTTCGTATACACCTATCGGAACACCGGATATGCCATTTACCGGAGAACTGGATGGAGCCGGTCATTCGATTTCAGGAACACTTTTATTTACCGGAAGTGATGAGGCTTGGGGATTCTTTGGCTGTAACGAGGGATATATCCATGATTTAACGATTTCTTATGTGCAATGTGTTGAAATGGATAACCGTTACATCGATGCATGGGATACGGAGCATACCTATGCGTCTCTTGATACAGACGGACTTACGACTGAGACAACCAAATACTATTCTATACTTTGTGGAATTAACAGAGGAACCATAGAAAATATAACTTCAGATTATGGCGTTGATATGAACCTTTACCCAAATGATAACGAAAAGATATACATTGGATATGTCTGCGCATATAATGAGGGAACAATTTCAGGGGTTAATTTGTCAGGCTCGAACCTTTACTACCGTACTTTTGATAAGGATACAGCAGCAGATGTGGGATTAGTCTGCGGCTATCAGACAGCATCTGCAGTGCTTGATAATGTTACACTTGATTACTGTAACATCGATTTGGATAGCTTTGGTGAGTTTGTCGGAAATGTAGCACCTACAGTATATCTTGGAATGCTCATAGGTGAGGCAGAAGGCGGTACAACTGTCAGCAATATCGGTAACGTGAGCGGATGCTACGTGGATTCCGATTTTGTACTGTCGGATGCAGATCTTCGTATGGGTATTCTGATTGGATATGTTGTCGGTGATATCGTACTTTCGGATATTAATATGGATGATTCAAAGGTCCAGTTTGATGCCGATAGCGACTGGGAAGGTTATGCTCCTTCCAACAACACATCGGTTAGCGGCGGTATAATCGCTTGGGCAGATGGAAATGTAACGGTTTCCAATATACAGATAAATAATTCTTATACTCATGTGACACGCCGAGAGGGCGGCAATCCCGAATCATCCTATGCGGGTATGATTGTAGGCTATTGCGGAGGTGATCTTGCGGCTGAAAACGTGAGTATAGAAGGCGATTCATATACTCATGCTGATGTAGAGCAGGGCGATGCTTACGCAGGAGGACTTTGTGGTTACTGTGGAGGATCTGCAGATGTGGAAAGCAGTCTGTTTAGCTTGAACCTTAACTCCTGGTTTAGCGGAGGTACCTTGTATGAAGCTAATGCAATCGGTTATGTCGGTGGTGATGCTGCATTCAATAACGTTGAGGCAAACTGTGGAACACCTGAATTTGAAGGTATGACTACTTCACATTCTTTTCCTGTTACATCAGGAAGAACCTATTATCTTGCCGCTTTGGCAGGCTGCGCCGTGGGAAATGTAACGGTTGATGGCTGTGTGATAGATGTTGAATACAATCTGACGGGTGGCGGAGCGATACTTCACGGTGCTGAAGATACCGACGGATTTTACAATAACCCTTGATCAAAGATGATAGTTATATATTAACAGGGCTTATTTACGTAAATTTACTCAAAAATTGAACTAATAAAAGAAAAAATGTCGTATTTACGACGTTTTTTTTTGAAATTGATACATTTGTACTATTGGAAGATTAGATTCAGTATATTAATATAACGTATTATATTATGCCCATTTTCATTCAGACAATTAAAAGAATTGCTTTTAATAAATGGCTAAGGAGATTCAGGATGGATAATAATCAGAATTTTAATCAAAACCAGCAAAACTATGTTGCAGGACAGTACAATGTACAGCAGCAATATGATGCACAACAGCAGATGGCATCACAGCAGCAATATGACGCACAACAGCAGATGGCATCACAGCAGCAATATGACGCACAACAGCAGATGGCATCACAGCAGCAGTATGACGTACAGCAGCAGTATGACGCACAACAACAATATTACCGACAACAGTATGAGATGCAGCAACAGTACTACCAGCAGCTGTATGAACAGCAGCAACAGCAAAATCAACAGCAGTATGATGCAGCTCAAAATGCCGCACAGCAGCAGTACTATCAGCAGCAATACGAGAATCAACAGCAAGCACAGCAACAGGTACAACAGCCAACAGATGCCGATAATCAAAATAATTATCAGAGCAATAAAAATTCAGGAAACGGTTCCAAAAATGGTGGAAACGGCGGTAAGAAAAAGACCGGTCTTATAATAGGTATAATTGCAGCGGTAGTTATATTGGTTGCTGTAATTATTACAATCGTTGTTGTGAAAAATAAGAAGAAAGATAA
Organism: Lachnospiraceae bacterium; assembly: GCA_017469405.1. Lineage (GTDB taxonomy): Bacteria > Bacillota > Clostridia > Lachnospirales > Lachnospiraceae > Coprococcus_C. Next base: position 20,454 of record JAFUGL010000075.1, read on the forward strand.
GGACGATAAGAAAAACGATAAAACCACAGAAGCTTCTTCTACAGAGGATACGGATACGACTGAAGAGGATACAACAGAGGAAGCAGTATCAAATGAGAGATATTTCTCTTTAAGTCGTGCTTATGACAAGGATGGAAATGATTACACTGAGATATTTTTAGATTACGAACAGTCCGGAATGCATTCTTTTGTTTATCTTAATACCGATTCGTATACAGGATATGTCTATATGTCAGGTGATTATGTTACAGATATAGATAGTGCAGAGTTTGATGCAGATGAGACATATCTGATATGTGATGATTTTAGTATTATTCTTAAGGACGATAAGATTACATTTTCGGATAATGCAGGCGAGATGATTCTTGAGTTTACCGAGATATCTGCCGAGGAGTATGCCGTAATTGATGCGGATACATTTGGCGGTTCCGGCGGCTCAGGTGGCGGAGAGACGATTCAGACAGGTGAGTATGATTATGTTCCTGATAATCCTATCATCTATGATGATGACGTGTTGACAATTGAGATCGCCAATATCCATAAGTATGAACCGGATGAGCATTACAAGGAAGATGCGCTTTACAGATGGGATCTCAAAATAACCAACAACAGGAAAAAGGGCGGTATCTATGTTGATTTCATGGATATGCAGTATAACAATGTTGTTATAGGCGGAAGACATCTTAATAATGATGCGCCTATAGGAGTCGGACAGACAAGAGAGATATCCCTTTCATGGCTCGAGTTTATTGACAACTATAGATACTTTGGTGATGCGGCATCCTGTAAATTTACTTTGCATGTCGAGGATGATGACTATAATGACTTGTATGATAAGCCGATTGAGTTCTATGCCAACGGAGTGGAAAATGATGCAAGTGCTGTTCCTGATCTTTCAGCCTATACTCCGTTTTTGGAATACGAGGGTATGAGATTCTATATAACTGACACTTATCTTGACGAAGATGATTATATAATGATGGAAGGCTTTTTGGTAAATGATTCGGATGTTTTTTATTATCTTGAAGCATGTTATAATGATGACATATATGTAAACGGAGTTGCATTTGAAAGAGCAGACAGGATACATATGGGTGTATCTCCTCATACAACGTCTTATTTTCAGGGATGGATAAAAATGGAGGATGAATATGGACCTGAGAACGGCTTTAATATAAGTATTCCGTATACAATTCGTGATTATGATACATATGATGAAATTGTACCTGAACAGCAGTACAGCTTCTCAATGCCGTACAAAAAGGAAGAGGCTGAAGAACCTGAGGATATTTATGAAGAGTATGATATAAGTGATTGGTAAAATATAAAGCAGGGGGCACATGGGAGATGGATAATAACAATCAGCAAAATAATATGCAGCAGCAGTACTATCAGCAGCAGTATGATGCCGCTCAAAATGCCGCACAGCAGCAGTATTATCAGCAGCAGTATGAGATGCAACAGCAGTACTATCAGCAGCAGTATGAGATGCAACAGCAAAATTACAGTCAGCCGTCAGGTGGAAATTATATGACACCGGCAGGTAACGGAGCTTCATCCGGTTCTTCAAACGGTGGAAACGGTGGTAAGAAGAAAACCGGTCTTATCATCGGAATTATAATTGCGATTTTGGCTGTGATAGCTGTAGTTGTAATAATAGTTGTTGCTAAAAATAAAAAATCAGAGGACTCTGATAAGAAGTCCAAGACTACTACCGAGAGTGAGATAACCGAGGCAAAGGACACCGATGACGGAACTACTGAGGGTGATATAGTTATTGAAGATACAGTGACAGAGGAAGCAGATACTTCTACCGAGGAAGCCATTGATGATGTAAATCATGATCCGTCTGTCGGAACTGATTATGTACCGGAGAATCCTATAATAGTTGATAATGAAGTTATGACAATTGAGATAGTTAATATTCACCATCCACAGCCGGGAGAGGATTTTGAAGATGCCCGCTACAGATGGGATTTGAAGGTAACCAACAACAGGGCAAAGGGCGGCATCTGGGTTAATTTCTATTTTGTAAGATATAACGGTGTTGAGATCGGAAGAAAAGCACTTACACCGCAGTCACGTGTAGCAAAAGGGCAGACCAGAGAGGTTTCTATAATCTGGCTGGATGACCACAACTGGGATTATGATTATACAGGTTTTTCAGAGGAACCGTCGAGCTTGGAGTTTTACGCAGAAGCAGAGGATGAGGACTATAATTTTATTATCGGAGAAGATGTTGCATTTTACCCTAACGGACAGGAAAATGCTGTAAGCGATGTGCCTGATCTGTCAGGGCTCACACCTATGATTGATTACAACGGTGTAAAATTTTATATAACAAGAGTCAATACTCAGGAAGAAGATGATGATACAATCTGCATAAAGGGTTTTGTAGTTAATGATTCAGATATTGGTTATGATTTTAACTGCTGGGGTGACGAGGTTGAGGTTAACGGAAACGGAGCATTTGGAAATTCTTTAGGCTTTGATTTATATCCGAATTCGGTACATTATTTCCAGGGGTGGATGGATTTGCCGGAAGGCAATTATGTCTACGACGGAGAAGATGTGGAAATCGGTATGCAGTATGAAATGACGGAATGCTTTATGGATATAGGCCGGATATGGACAAATCGTGATAACCCTTATCCGGTTGTAGAGGGAACGATGTTTAAGTGCATTGCTCCTGCAATAAAAACAAGTACTCATATGTACTAAATATAATCAGAAAGGAATCTGCTTATGAAGAAAAAAAAGATAATTGCAGCATTACTCGCAGGAGCTATGTCGCTTTCGATGCTTACAGGCTGCAGCGAGAGTAGTACGAGTGATACGACAGAAAATTCATATGATATATATGATGATACGGAAGACGGAGGCTATACACCGCTTACACCGATAACGCCGTCTCCTTCCGATAATACGGAAACACAGGTTGCAGAACCGATTACCAATATCAATACAGCTGCATACAGCGGAATATTTGGTGAATTACAAACCGGATATGATCAGACCAGCGGCGTAGAGGTAGTTGAGGGCTTTGTACCATACGGATGGACTATGGAGACCGCAGTAAACTGGAATACGGCAGATATGTCCTATCCGGGACAGGCGACAGTGGTATTTCAAAGTCCTGACGGACAGGCTACGGTTATTTATCAGACTTCATCCCACTATGAATTTTCATGGGACTCACTGGGACAGGTGGATGAGCCTGTTATAGATACCGTAAAGCGAGTGAAAAAGCAGCCTTATATGACAGCGGACGAATACATTTCGTATTTTATGGATACTTATTTTTCAACAGACCATACCCTGCTCTATCAGATGGAACAGCCGCAGGAGCTTATCGATTATGTAAATGGCAATCTCAATACAATGATTGCCTCCACAGAGCAGCAGCTTCAGATGGTTAATTCTGTTCCGGGCAATACCATGGGAAATGACTATACACTTGCAGGTGCTGAGGCTACCGTAGGTTACAGACAGGATACACTTAACTATGACGGAATTACTTATTATACAGAGTCGATGGCAGTTAATTATGCCTGTGAGATATTTTATGATGCTCAGGTATATCAGCTTACCTTTGATTCATGGGACAACGATTTTGTTATAATGTATGCGGCAACAAGCGAAGAAGCATTTAATGAGTATTATAATTACTATAAAATGATATATGAAAATCTGGCAGTTATGCCGAGATTTGTATATCTTGTAAAAGCATACTCTGATCAGCTTTGGGCTATAAGACTTGATGCACAAAATACTTCCAACAGAGAGTTCAATGACATGCTCAATGATTACAGTGGTGCAACCGCAGCAGACAGATTTACCGAAAGCTGGAGTGACGTTATAACAGAGAGGGATTCGTATCAGTCTCTCGACGGAAGCGTAATAAAGACACCTCATGATGACGGTTCACTGTATCAAAACGGTGATCAATATTATTACGGAGATCCGGGAAGTGAACCTACAGGCTGGACGCAGCTTCCTACACTTTGATAATGTTTTGTTTAGGATGTGACAAAGGTGTCTGTCAGGATGATAGATCAGTCAAAAATATTTTGAAAGGAATACCGCTTATGAAAAAAATTAGAAATAAAATTATATCCATGGGTATGATGGTTATGTTGAGCACTGCTTTATTATCGGGCTGCGGCAAAAAATCAGATGTAGATAATGAAGGTGTGAGATCAAAATGGGAGAATCAAAGAAATAATGATGGAGATACTCCGACGGATGCAGAAAATGTAGCCACAGGCGGTGATGCATCTACGGAAGAACAGCAGGAGGAGCTTTCATTGCTTGCCTCCAAGGAGGTTTACACTGAAAATGATATAGTTTCCATAGCAGATGCTGCGGTAGGCGATTATGTTCGTTTTGGATATTTTGAGCAGGATGATGATTTTGAAAACGGAGCGGAGCCTTTGTCCTGGCTTGTGCTTGATGAGGAGGCAGACGGTTCTTTGGTGCTTATAACAGAGTATGTAATTGATTCACCATTATTTAATTATGACTGGGAGATGTGTACCTGGGATATGTGCGATGCAAGGGCTATGCTAAACGGTCCATTTTACAATTACGCATTTTCTAAGTCACAGCAGGATGCGATTCTTGAAACTACATTGTCCAATAAAGCATATTCCGATTATATACATGAAGAATACGATGAGAATCTCCAAAGATACTACAGTGATGAGCAGGTTGACTGCTATGACGGTGAAGATACGGTAGATAAGGTGTACTACCTTGATGTAGGCGAGGTAAGACAGTATATGCCTGAAATGAATGACAGATTTTCCATGCCGACAAAGTTTGCCAAAAACAGATTTCTGTGGACGACAGACTATACACTTAGCGGTGAAGATGTGGCAGGATTCTGGACTCGTACCCCGGGAGTTCATAATACCTATTATTGCTATGCGTTAGGCTCGTTGGATGATGGTACGGAAATGCCTTGTGTCGAGGTTACGGCAAGCTATATGGGTTCCAGACCTGTTATAAGAGTTGACAGAGCCAAGGCGGCAGCCTGTGAAAATGAGTTTTCAGATACGGCTGATGGTGGAATACTTAATCTTGATATGTCAGCTCCACTTGATTCGGGCTATGCTGATGCCATAAGAAATGCACAGGTGGGAGATATAATTACACTTGGCGCATTTGAACAGGATGATTTTTATTTTAACGGACCTGAGCCTCTTACCTGGAGAGTTCTTGCTATAGAAGACGGTAAGATGCTTGTAATAACAGAGTATGGAATTGAACATTGTAAGTACCTTGAGATAAATGATAGTAAAAAAGATGATGAGGGAGAGTGGAGTAAGATTCAGTGGGAAGATGCTACCATAAGAGAGCAGCTTAACGGTGAGGATTATTATGATAAGATGTTCACTGATGCCGAGAAGGCTATTATTCTTGATACAACTGTTACAAATCCGGAGTATAACAGCTTTTGGGCAAGCCGCTACAGCTGGATGGAGGCAACTGCAGTTGCCGGAAATGATACGGTTGATAAGCTCTTCTGTCTTGACATAGATGAGGTAAATACTTACTTTGCTGACAGAGATGGATTTATGGAAGGACAGTTTACCGATTACGGATACAGTGACAGACTTGTGTATGCTACAAGGCATGCAAAGGGAAGCGGATGTTACTTTGCTGTAACCGAAAAGGGAGACGGTGCAACAGGAACATCACAGTGGTGGCTTCGTTCACCAAGTGGATTTGCAAACAATGAGCAGTTTGTATCAATCATTGATGTTTATGGAAACTTCAACGGAAGCCAGCCTGATTTAGGAAATACTGTCAGACCGGCTATGTGGATTAATATACCGTAAGGTGTTGAATTACTGATATTTGTTCTTACTGATATAAAGTGTGTCACAGAAAGTTACTGTGACACACTTTTTTGTTATTTTCTATGGAATTTATATATGAATTCTGTTAAAATAATAATAACTATGTGATTATGTTTTTTATTATTTATCGTGAATAAGTTGGTTGTATATATTTTATATATAACTGTAATAGAAAGGAAGAAGTGATATGATTAACACACTTATAAAAAATATTCAGGAAAAGAACGCACCTATAGTTGTAGGACTTGATCCGATGATGAATTATATTCCGGATCATATTCAGAAAAAGGCATTTGATGAGTTTGGAGAGACTTTAAAGGGAGCCGGCGAGGCTATATGGATTTATAATAAGGGAATAATAGATGCAACCTATGATTTGATACCTGCTGTTAAGCCGCAGATTGCGATGTATGAGCAGTTTGGTATAGATGGGCTTATTGCATTTCATAAGACCTGTGCCTATGCAAAAGAGAAAGGACTTGTTGTAATCGGAGATATAAAGCGTGGTGATATAGGTTCAACCTCAACAGCATATGCAGTCGGACATCTTGGCAAGGTTAAGGTTGGCTCAAAGTCTTATGCAGGTTTTGATGAGGATTTTGTAACGGTAAATCCTTATCTTGGAACGGATGGTGTAAAGCCTTTTGTGGATATATGTAAGGAGGAAAATAAGGGTATATTTGTTCTTGTAAAGACATCTAATCCTTCTTCAGGAGAATTCCAGGATAAGCTTGTTGATGGAAGACCTCTCTATGAACTTGTTGCCGAAAAAGTTACCATGTGGGGCAGCGAATGTATGGGTGATACATATAGCAATGTTGGCTGTGTTGTCGGGGCAACATATCCTGAAATGGGTAAAGTGCTTCGTAAACTTATGCCTAAAACATATATTCTCGTACCGGGTTATGGTGCGCAGGGTGGAAAAGCAGAGGATTTGGTGCATTACTTTAATGATGACGGACTTGGTGCGATTGTTAATTCTTCAAGGGGAATTATAGCTGCATATAAGCAGGATAAGTATGCTTCTTTCGGAGAGGAAAATTATGCAGAAGCAAGTCGTCAGGCAGTAGTTGATATGATAGCAGATATAAATGGAGCACTTGGAAAGTAGAAGGAGCAGATAAGATATGGATAAACTAAAAATGACTGCCAAGGTTATAAGGCAGGACGAGATAGCATATCAGATATATTCACTTGTATTATCTGCAAAGGAGATTGCAGATATAGCAAAACCGGGACAGTTTGTGAATCTTTATTCGGCAGATAAGAGCAGACTTTTACCGAGACCTATAAGTATATGTGAGATAGATAAGACTGCCGGCACCTTAAGACTTGTTTACAGAGTGGTAGGAGACGGTACAAAGGAATTTTCAACACTTACCTCAGATCACACAATTGAAGTGATGGGACCTTTGGGAAACGGATTCGCCTTAGAAGGTAAGAAGGCAATAATTATAGGTGGAGGAATCGGTATACCTCCTATGCTTGAATTATCAAAGCAGCTTGACTGCGAAAAATCCATAGTTCTTGGTTTTAGGGATGAGGAATTTTTATCAGAGGAATTTGCTCCTTACGGAACGGTTTACAAATCAAGTGATGCGGGAAATATAGGCGTTAAGGGTACAGTTATGGATGCCATCAAAGAGTATGGCATAACCGGAGATGTAATATATGCCTGCGGACCTCTTCCGATGCTTAGAGCTATATCTGATTATGCACTTGCAAATGGAATAGTTGCCCAGATTTCGATGGAAGAAAAAATGGCATGTGGAATTGGAGCATGTCTTGCATGCGTATGCAAATCAAAAGAAGTTGATGAACATTCAAAGGTCAATAATAAGAGAGTATGTAAGGAAGGACCAGTATTTTATGCCGGGGAGGTGGAGTTTTAATGAATACCAGAGTAAATATAGCAGGAGTAGAATTTAAAAATCCGATAACTGTTGCCTCCGGAACTTTTGGCTCCGGTATGGAATATGGGGAATTTGTTGATTTGTCACTTCTTGGAGCTGTTACAACAAAAGGAGTTGCAAATGTGCCTTGGCCGGGTAATCCTACACCACGTATCGCTGAAACCTATGGTGGTATGATGAATGCGATAGGACTTCAGAATCCGGGTATAGATACATTTTGTAAAAGAGATATACCATTTCTTAAAACAAAGGATACCAAAATAATTGTAAATGTATGTGGTAAAAGTGAAAGCGATTATGTTGAGGTAGTTGAAAGGCTTGGTGCTGAACCGGTTGATTTACTTGAGATAAATGTTTCGTGTCCAAATGTTAAAGAAGGTGGAATCGCTTTTGGACAGGATCCAAAGGCACTTTATAATATAACCAAAGCAGTAAAGGCTAAGGCAAAGCAGCCTATAATTATGAAGCTTAGTCCAAATGTGACAGACATTACAGAAATGGCTAAGGCTGCAGAAGATGCAGGAGCAGATGCACTTTCTCTGATTAATACCTTAACAGGAATGAAGATTGATGTTAAGAAAAGAACTTTTGCAGTTGCCAATAAAACTGCAGGCGTATCAGGGCCTGCGATAAAGCCGATAGCAGTTCGTATGGTTTATCAGGTTGCTAATGCTGTTAAGCTTCCGATCATCGGTATGGGTGGTGTTGCGACGGCTTATGATGCGCTTGAATTTATTATGGCTGGAGCATCAGCGGTGGCTGTTGGAACAGCTAATTTTCATAATCCTTATGCGACAGTGGAGATTATTAAGGGTATTGAAGAATATATGGTCGAAAATGGAATTGACGATATCAATGAACTAATAGGATGTGTAAAGTAATAAGGTGGCTATAAAATGTCTATATTTAATAAAAAGAAAAAATATTATTTTTCAGATGACTCCATAGCCACTGATACTGTAATTGCATTTGTGCTTGGGGGTATCAGCCTTGTGGCTGAGCTTGCAGGAGTTATTTCTTCTGTTCGGACCAAAGGAAATGTTCCGGAGTTTATAGGAGTCTTATATGTTTGTGCTATTTTATTATCTATTTGCGGTATAGCATTTGCATGGTTTGGATTCAGTGCAGAAGAGGGAGGAGTAAAGAGCAAGAGGTGGTCGATATCTTTAAATGTTTTTACACTTCTTGTACCGCTTTTTGTAATAGGTTTATATTTTTTTATAGATTGAGTATGTTTTAGAACTATCGGTAGATATTTTTAATTATTTAAATAATTAAAATGATAGATGAATTTATTATTGGGAAATGATTATATGGATGAACGACTAAAAAAACAGCTTGAATTTTTACTTGAGATAGATAAATCAAAAGAAGTCGGAAGACAGACTTATCTTGCTGATGGAAGCAGAAAGGAAAATGATGCAGAACATAGCTGGCATCTTGCCATTATGGCGATACTTTTGTCTGAGTATGCAAATGAAGATATAGATGTTTTAAAAACTGTTTCCATGGTGTTAATACATGATCTGGTTGAGATTGATGCCGGAGATACATATGCATATGATGCCATCGGTAATAAATCAAAGCGTGAAAGAGAGTTAAAGGCAGCAGACAGGATATTTAATCTTTTGCCAAAGGATCAGGCAATCAAGATGCGTGATCTTTGGGAGGAATTTGAAAGAGGAGATACTCCGGAGTCAAAATTTGCTTCAGCGCTTGATAAGACACAGCCGGTAATCTTAACTGACAAACAGGGTGGTAAGTCATGGCTGGAACATGGTGTTAAGAAAAGTCAGATATCAAAGAGAACCGAAAATGTTAAAGATGGTTCAAAAGAACTTGGAGAATTTGTGATTGAAGCGATAGAGAGTAATGTGAAAAAAGGGCATCTGAGGGATGAATAATCAAAAATCATACAGGAGAATGAAATGGACGAAACTATCAAGGAAAGAATTAAATTAAGTATCGAAAGAATGAGGTTTATAAAGAAGGATGCATATAGTGCGAGGTTCAAAGCTTATTTTAAGGAAGTCGCAGATTTTATATTATATGCTTATGACAATATTCCTAAAGCAAAGCTCATAAACAGATTAAGCTTTAATGAATTATATGAAATTAATCAGGAACTTTATGATGATATTCTGCCTGATAATTATGTGACGAGCTTTGCAAATCCTGACTATGCTGTAGAATTTTTAGGTGATGAATTTGGAAAAATTCTTTCTTTTTTATATTATGAAATAAGGGGAATAATTCCGTATCTTTACGAAGGAAGATATGAAGAATTTGCTGCAATAATTGAATTATTCCTTGAAATTTACAATATTTTCCTGGACCCTGAAATTGCAAATTATAAGTATGTTAAGGAAGCAATTTATTATCATATGTATGATTATGCAGATGTAATCGTCGCAAGGAGGACGCTTGAAACTATAAGTCCGGACTTTACATTTGCAACTGATATTATTATGAACAGTGATTTGTCAGACCTTAGATATCTTTTTAAATACGGCGAATATATAAGTGAAAATGAAACGAAAACAGCTGAATATTTAAATAAGCTTTCAGATAAAGAAGTAAAAGCTATGGCGAAGACCTATGTAGATGGTTTTATCAATGGCTTTAAGACTATGGGTATAGATATTACACCAAAAAAATCAGTAAATATCAGATATTCTATCGGTCAGGAAAGAATGGTAAAGTTTGCCATAGAAATGTTTAAAGAAAAGGGACTTTCGCCTGTTATTTTCAGATATGCAACAAGCCGAATCAATAAGAAACTTACTATAAGAACAGGCTTTATATCGACATTTGCCAATCAGCAGTACGAATATGATCATAGGATGGATGAGGCGATTTTTATTGATAAGGCATTACTTGAAAGAAAACTGGAGGTCATAGAAGACACATATAAGAAAAATGAGAAAATGGCCGGAGAATATGCAGGACCGGCTGTTATCGAGACATTTGGTGAAAATCCATTCGAGCCTCAAATATGTGCAAATTCTATAAGACTTGATGAAAAGCAGCAAAAGCTTTTGCTTGATTTTCAGACCAGATCTGCCAATATTACCAACAAATATATCCCAAGAGATAAGTACAGTTTTACTATAATTGCTTATCCTATTCCTGAAATCGGCGAAAATTTCGAAGAAATATTTTCAGAGGTTGTTAAGGTAAATACGCTTGACAATGAAATCTATAAGGATATTCAGGAACATATAATAAATGAGCTGAATAATGCAGAGTATGTGCATGTTCTTGGTACAAATGGCAACAAAACAGATATTAAGGTTATGCTTCATAAGCTTGATAAGCCTGATAAGGAAACAAACTTTGAAAATTGCCTTGCGGATGTAAATATACCATTGGGTGAGGTGTTTACATCACCGGTTTTAACAGGAACAAATGGTGTATTAAATGTAAGTGAGGTATATTTGAATGAATTAAAATATATCAATCTTAATATAGAATTTAAAGATGGGAAAATGTATAAATACACATGTGATAACTTTGACAGACAGGAAGATAATAAGACTTTTATAGAAGAGAATCTTATGTTTAATCATGAGACCCTGCCTATAGGAGAGTTCGCAATAGGTACCAATACGGTGGCTTACGTAATGGCAAGAAAATTTAATATACTTAACAGACTACCGATTTTGATTGTTGAAAAAATGGGTCCTCATTTTGCAGTTGGTGACACATGTTATAGCTACAGTGAAGATATGAAATTATATAATCCTGATGGAAAGGAAATAATCGCAAAGGACAATGAGTGTTCAATACTTAGAAATTCCAATGATAAGACTGAACAAAAGCAGGCATATTTCAACTGTCATACCGATATAACGATTCCATATGAGGAGATTGGCAGCATAACATCGGTTCATCCAAATGGAACTAAAGTGCTTATCATAAAGGACGGACGATTTGTTCTTCCGGGTACAGAAAAACTCAATGAAGCATTTGAATAAAGAGGAGAGATAAAATGGATAATCAGTTTAACAACGGAAATCAAAATTATAGTGGTGGACAGGACTATGGAGCAACGATGCCGTTAGATAATCCTGGTTTCGGACAGCCACAATATAATCAGCCGGGATACGGAGCAACGATGCCGGTAGATAATCCGGGCTTCGGGCAGCCGCAATATAATCAGCCGGGATACGGAGCAACGATGCCGGTAGATAATCCTGGTTTTGGGCAGCCACAATATAATCAGCCGGGATACGGAGCAACGATGCCGGTAGATAATCCGGGCTTCGGACAGTCGCAATATAATCAGCCGGGATACGGAGCAACGATGCCGGTAGATAATCCGGGCTTCGGGCAGTCACAAAATAACCAGCCAAACTATGGAGCAACTATGCCGGTGGATAATCCGGGCTATGGACAGCAGCCTATGCAACAGACTAATATTCAGTCAGGCTATGGACAGCAGCCTGTGCAGAGGACCAATATGCAAACAGGCTATGGACAGCAGCCTGTGCAGAGGACTAATATGCAAACAGGCTATGGACAGCAGCCTGTGCAGCATAATGCACCTAAAAATAAGCCGCCTAAAAATAAAAAACAGGGCAGTAAGATGTCAGTTGGCTGGCTGATTGCTTTATGTGCATCAATAGTAGTAATAATTGTCGGTGTTGCTATTATCTGTTTTATTTCTTTTGGTAAAAAGAAACAGATTAACAATGTAAAGGATTCAAGCATTAAACTTACAAATGCAAGTTATACGACTACATATGGAGAACTGTTTGGAAAATCAATCAGTGATGGAAAGTGGGATTACTTCAAAGAAGACGGAGAAAAGCTTGTTCAGGTAAAGGGTGATTATAAGGATCCCGGTTCGGGAAGCGGCTTTCCGGTAATTGTTCAGTTCAATGTGGATGATGGGGTAAAGCTTTCCTGTGTTGCAGTAAACGGAGTAGCATACTCACTTGCAGATTCCGAAAACTTTATCACACAGATGTATATTTCATATTATGGAACAGATGATGAAAAGAATTCTGCTTATGATGATCCAAATGCTAATGTTTTAACTACTGAAGCAACAACTCAGGCGACGACTCAGGCAACAACCCAGGCAACCACTGAAGCAACAACTCAGGCAACCACTGAAGCAACAACCCAGACGACTACAGAGGAAGAAAAAAATGAATATATGATAAAAAACAGCAGCTCTGAATATCTGGCTGTTTCCGATATAGCAGGTATGTCAAAGGAACAGTGCAGGATAGCAAGAAATGAGATATACGCAAGACACGGAAGACTATTTGATGATCCGGAGTTACAGGCATATTTTAATTCATGCAGCTGGTATAGCGGATATATAGCACCTTCTGATTTTAACGAAAGTGTGTTAAATGATTATGAAAAATCAAATCTTGAATTGATAGTGACATATGAAAAGGACATGGGGTATCGCTAAAAATGAACATTGTAAAATCTGATAATAAGATTAAGAAAGTATTATTGGCATTTTTTATACTTGCGTTTGCCGGATGTCTTGTTGGCTGTGGTAAGGAAAAATCAAAGAAAATTGGTGCAAATGATGATACTGCTACAGAAATCGAAATTACCACAGAATCTGAACCGGTAACAGAAATAGAAATAGCAACGCTGTCAGATACCGGTGATTTTACAGATAATGCCCCGGATAATAAGGATGAACCAAAAGAGGCAACCCCTGAAGATGCGACAGAGGATAAGTCCAATGGATATCTTATTTGCATAGATGCCGGTCATCAGTCACAGGGTAATTCCGAACAGGAGCCTATAGGTCCCGGAGCAAGTGAAACTAAGGCTAAGGTTTCAAGTGGAACCAGAGGTGTTGTATCGGGACTTGCAGAGTACGAGCTTAATCTTATGGTGGCATTAAAGTTAAGAGATGAATTGGAAAAAAGAGGCTATGAGGTCATCATGGTCAGGGAAACCAATGATGTGAATATAAGCAACAGTGAGAGGGCGGCAGTTGCCAATGATGCAAATGCAGATGCATTTATCAGAATACATGCAAACGGTTCTGAAAATTCTTCTGTAAGCGGAGCAATGACTATATGTCAGACACCTTATAATCCTTATAACGGTGAGTACTATGAGAAGAGCCGTGCATTATCGGATTGTGTGCTTGATAATATGATACTCGCAACAGGTGCAAATAAGGAATATGTTTGGGAGACAGATACCATGAGTGGAATAAACTGGTGTATGGTGCCTGTAACAATTGTTGAGATGGGCTATATGACCAACCCAGAAGAAGACGCACTTATGGCAACGGAAGAATATCAGTATAAAATTGTTGACGGAATAGCAAACGGAATAGATGAGTTTCTTGGAGTTAAGCAATAGTCTTAATGATAAGACGGCTTGTAATATATCGATGAATGAAATCATGACAGATATGTGATAATTTATATTTTGGAGGAATATATGGGAAGACGTGTTATATGGATAGTTCTGGACAGTGCCGGAGCAGGAGAGCTGCCTGATGCGGAAAAATACGGTGATAATGGCGCAGATACATTTGGACATATTTTAAAGACATATCCTGATGCGGATTTTCACAATATGGCAAGGCTCGGACTTTTTGATTTGGAGGGAACAAGCTTTAAAAATGAATTTGGCGTGGATAGTAAGGAAACTTGTGAGATAATCGGCTGCTATGGCAAGGCAAAGGAAATGTCAAACGGTAAAGACACTACCACCGGACATTGGGAGATGATAGGGCTTTATACTAAGATACCGTTTCCTACATATCCGGATGGATTTCCCAAAGAGATAATAGATGAATTTGTGGAAAAAACCGGTTGCGGCGGAGTATATGGCAATAAGGTTGCTTCCGGAACAGTTATTATAGAAGAATACGGTGATGACCATATGAAGACCGGCTATCCTATAGTCTATACTTCAGCGGATTCTGTATTTCAGATAGCGGCATCCGAGGAAAAGGTCGGACTTGAAAAGCTGTATGAAATGTGTGAAACAGCAAGAGAAATACTTCAGGGTAAGCACAATGTAGGACGTGTAATAGCAAGACCGTTTGTTAAAACCGAAGGTGGCTATGAACGAACCACCAACAGACGTGATTATGCACTTCCTCCTGACAGGGACAATGTTTTGGTGCATCTTGAAGAAAATAATATTAAAACATATGCAGTCGGAAAAATCGGAGATATATTTAATGATGTAGGCATATCGGAGGGAGTTCATACCAATGGCAATTCTGACGGTATGAATAAAACTCTGGAGTATATAGATAAGGTCGATGAGGGACTCATTTTTACGAACCTTGTTGATTTTGATATGAAATACGGACACAGACGTGATGTGCTAGGATACAAAAATGCTCTGGAGGAATTTGATACATGGCTTGGCGATAAGCTTATTCCGTCTTTGAAGGATGAGGATATAGTAATAATAAATGCTGACCATGGCTGTGACCCGACCTTTAAGGGAACAGACCATACCAGAGAGTATATACCTGTGCTTATTTACGGTAAGAATTTAAAGAAGGGAACCAATCTTGGAGTGATTAATTCCTTTGCCGATATAGGTAAGACCATAGAAGAGTATCTGCTTGGAAATGTAATTGAGGATACAGCTTCAATCGGAGAAAGCTTCTTGGATAAAATTACGGCCGCGGGGGTGTGAAGATATATGAGAATGTACGACCTTATTATGAAAAAGCGTAACGGCTATGAACACAGTAAGGAAGAGATAAGATATATTATTGAGGGATTTACGAAGGGAGAGATACCTGATTACCAGATGTCGGCATGGCTTATGAGTGTTTATTATAAGGGGATGACCGGTGAAGAAACCCTGGAGCTTACCAATGCCATGGCGGACAGCGGTGACAGGCTTGATTTGTCACGTATAAACGGAATAAAGGTAGATAAACACAGTACAGGCGGGGTTGGTGACAAGACAACATTTATAGTTGCACCGATACTCGCTTCTTTAGGTGTGCCTATGGCCAAGATGAGCGGAAGAGGACTTGGACATACAGGCGGAACCATAGATAAGCTTGAGGCGATAAAGGGCTTTAATGTAGCTATATCAGAGGATTTATTTATAAATAATGTCAACAATATCAAGCTTTCTTTGGTTGGACAAACCGGCAATCTTGCATCGGCTGATAAAAAGATATATGCACTTAGAGATGTTACTGCAACAGTTGACAGTATACCTCTTATAGCATCAAGCATAATGAGCAAAAAGCTTGCGGCTGGAGCAGATGTAATAGTCCTGGATGTAAAATGCGGCTCCGGTGCATTTATGCAGGATGAAGTATCTGCAAAGGAGCTTGCCCATACCATGGTTGATATAGGAAATGGGGCAGGCAGAAAAACCTACGGAATCATAACTGATATGAATGAACCTCTTGGCTGTAAGGTGGGAAATGCGCTTGAAGTATATGAGGCTTGTGAGGTTCTTAAATTAAAGGATTTGGAAAATGTTGATTACGGCATAAAAAGGCTGCTTGAGGTTTCGCTTACTTTGGCGGCATATATGCTGATGGGAGCAAAGAATCAAAGCATTGATAAAGATGAAACATCAAATGATAATAATCCTAGTGACGGATATCATGAAAAAGAGAATAGTTTGAATTATGAAGAGGCACGAAGACTTTGTGAGGAGGCAGTAACAAGCGGAAAGGCTCTTGATAAATTTGCCGAATTCGTAGCTGCCCAGGGTGGAGATGCGGATATGATTTACAATCCGGATTTGCTTCCTAAAGCTAAGCATATCGTTCCGGTTTATATGGAGAAGGAAGGCTATGTGGCTTCCTGTAAAACCAGCGAGGTAGGTATGGTAAATCTCATACTGGGAGGCGGCAGGGAAACCAAGGAAAGCAATATAGACCTTGCTGTTGGAATTGATATAAGAAAGCATATCGGAGACTTTGTTAAAGGTGACGAGGTTTTCGCTTACATACATGCAGATGATGAGAGTGTGATAGACGAGGCAAAGAAGAGACTTGTCGCTGCTTATAAATTAAGTGATGAGAGTACTTATCCTGATAAAATTATTAAAGGGATAATTGAATAAAATATGTTCATTAATGATTGATAAAAAATTAATACTTCACAAGAAAAATGATTAAATTTTTGATTATTTTATTGCCTTAATTATTTGACTTAATAATCATAAAGACCTATAATAGCATTTGATATAAAAACACAATTTTACAGAAGAAAGGAGTCTTTAGTTTGAGTAAAAAGAAAAGGACTACTGCCATCATTTTACTCATCGTTATCGAGCTTTTGCTTGCAGCCGGAATTGCATTTACAAACGGGGCGGTGGAAAAGCATGAAACGATTAAGGAAATGATGAGAGATGCGGTGCTCCACGAGGAAAACAAGATAAGTCTTTTCGGACTTTCCGTTAATCCTTCGCTTATAGCGGGATTTACCGTGACCGGAATCGTACTTATCTTTGCATTGATTGTGAGGATCTTTGTTATACCGAGATTCAAAAATGTACCGGGAAAATTCCAATTGGTATTGGAAACCTGGGTTGGATTTTTTGATAATCTGGCAAAGACAAACAGTCCGCACAGCAACGGATTTTTGGGAGCATATATATTTGCAACGGGAACCTATGTATTTACGGGTACTTGCTTTGAACTGTTCGGAATTCAGGCAATAACTACCGAAGGACATTCCATATCACTTCCGGCACCGCTTGCCGATATAAACGGAGCGATTATGATGGGATGCTTATCATATCTTATTATATTGTCTGGCGGTATTATGAATAACAAGTTAAGAGGTGTGGGACTTACATTGAAGGAATTCTCACTTCCGCTATCTATGAGCTTCCGTCTTTTCGGAGCGCTCCTTTCGGGTATGCTTGTTACGGAGCTTATATACTTTACCTTGGGACTTTCGATATTGCTTCCGGTAGTTGTAGGCGTTGTTTTCACATTACTGCATGCGCTTATACAGGCATACGTGCTTACACTGCTTACGGCGATATTCTACGGAGAGGTTTCAGAACCGCCGAAGCTTAAGGAAAAGAAGCAAAAGAAGAATAAGAATAAAAATGATGCCGAGCCGGATGTGAAGGTTCAGGAAGCATAATATGATTACTATCAGGATTTAAGACTATACAGTAAGATAAGATATTAATCCGGATAATAAATATGTAACATATATTTTTATATAAATTGGAGGATAAAATAATGAATATAAGAATTTCAAAAAAGGTACCAGTAATTTTAGCAATAATAATCGTGCTTATGACAGTTTTTGTTTTTGCGGCACCAAAGCTTACTCAGGCTAAGGATGATACTAAAACTCAGACAGTAACCGTTGTTTCAACAGACGGGGTAAATACGGGAAAGACAGTTGTTTCAAACGAGGCTGATACAGTAGAGGGTGCAAATGATGCGGATGTAGAAGATGAAGAGGTTGAAGCAGCTGATACTACAACAGGTCCAAAGGCTATGGCAGCTGCTATAGCAATCGGTCTTGCAGCACTCGGTGGTGCAATAGGTATGGGTCTTGCTATATCCAAGTCAGCAGAGGGTGTATCCCGTCAGCCGGAAGCAAGCGGTAAGATTCAGGGACTTATGATGCTCGGTCTTGTATTTGTAGAGACAGTAGTTATATATGCATTGGTTGTAGCGATACTTATAGTATTTGTAATGTAGCAAAGCGAGGTGTGTAATATGGTACTCACAGGATTACCTCTTAATATTGATTTTCAGCAGATATTACTCCATCTTGCTAACTTTGCCATACTTTTCTTCGGCTTATACATTCTTCTTTATAAGCCGGTTAAGGATTTTATGGATAAGAGACAGGCACATTATAAGAGCCTTGATGATGAGGCCAATGATAAGCTTGCCAGTACAAAGGAAAAAGAAGAGGAATATCTAAACAAACTTAACAGCGTTGATGAAGAGATAGATAAAAAGAAAAAGGAAGCTTCTGCAAAGCTTGATACCATGCGTGTTGAAAAAGAAAAGGAAGCTAAGGAAAAGGCAGATAAGATTGTTGAGGATGCACGCTTAGAAGCAGAGAGCGTCCGTACCAATATCATCAACAGCGCAAGTAAAGATATAACCGATATGGTAAGTCAGGCGGCTGAAAAGATATTTATGAGTGATGATATAGAAAAGGCTTATGATGTTTTCTTGGAGGATGCTGAAAGGAGCGTAAAGGATGGAGAATAAAATGCCCGAAAAGCGTAATGCATATCTCTATGCCAAGACAGCACCCACACAGGAACAAAAGGCAAGATTTGAGAGCTTTCTTAAGCAGAAATATAATGAGGATATAAGCCTTGAATGGGTAGAAGATAAAGAAATAAGAGGCTTTAAACTCATTTATGATACGGAAATATTTAACTGGACTCCGGAGGGAAGATTTGCCCAGTTTAAGGATAAGTTAAATGAGATTTCCATGAGATATGCCAGCAAGTCACAGCCTGATCAGATGATTACCCTCCTTAAAAAGTCCATCGAAGACTTTGAACTTGAGGCAGTTGCCGAGGAAGAGGGTAAGGTCAAAACCGTAGGTGACGGTATCGTCGTTGTGGAAGGTCTTGACTCGGTTAGGTATGGCGAGATAGTAGTCTTTGAATCCGGTGTAAAGGGTATGGTTCAGGATTTAAGACGTGGTGAGATAGGAGTTATCCTCTTTGGTGAGGATGATGAGATAACAGACGGAAGTCTGGTAAGAAGAACTAAAAAGACTGCCGGTATTGCCGTAGGCGATGGTTTTGTAGGCAGAGTTGTAGATGCTCTCGGTAACCCTATTGATGATAAGGGTGATATAGCAGCGTCTGATTATCGTGCCCTGGAGACACCTGCACCTAGTATTATAGACAGACAGCCGGTAAATGAACCGATGGATACCGGACTTTTATCTATTGACTCCATGTTCCCTATAGGACGAGGACAAAGAGAGTTAATCATAGGTGACAGACAAACAGGAAAAACAACTGTTGCCCTTGATACAATACTTAATCAGAAGGGTAACGGCGTTATATGTATATATGTTGCCATAGGACAAAAGGCGAGCAGTGTTGCACAGCTTGTCGGCACATTAAATAAGCATGATGCCATGGGTTATACCATAGTCGTAAATGCTTCGGCTTCAGATCCGGCACCGCTTCAGTATATAGCTCCTTACGCGGGTACTGCTTTGGGAGAATATTTTATGGAGCAGGGCAAGGACGTGCTTATTGTATATGATGATTTATCAAAGCATGCGATTGCATACAGAGCTTTGAGTCTTTTGCTTGAGCGTTCACCGGGACGTGAAGCATATCCGGGAGATGTATTTTACCTTCATTCAAGACTTTTGGAGCGTTCTGCACATCTGTCTGCCGAAAGAGGAGGCGGTTCACTTACTGCGCTTCCTATAGTAGAAACTCAGGCAGGAGATGTTTCGGCATATATTCCGACCAATATTATATCCATAACTGACGGTCAGATTTTCCTTGAGAGTGAGCTTTTCTTCTCGGGACAAAGACCTGCGGTAAATGTCGGACTTTCCGTATCCCGTGTAGGTGGAGCTGCACAGACCAAGGCTATGAAAAAAGCGGCAGGCGGTGTAAGACTTGACCTCGCACAGTACAGGGAGATGGAGGTATTTACCCAGTTTTCAAGTGACCTTGATGATGCAACCAAAAGACAGCTGGTTTACGGTCAGGGACTTATGAGACTTTTAAGACAGCCTCAGAGCCATCCGATGAAGCTTCATGAGCAGGTTATAACCCTTGTTTCGGCTACCGCTCATGTTATGCAGGATATACCGCTTGAGAGCATGCTAGATTTTAGAAATAAGCTTTTTGATTATTTCCATACAAATGTTATGACACTTTGTAATACCATAGATGATACAGGTCTCTTATCCGATGACGATAAGCAGACTATTATAGATGAGTCAAAGAAGTTCTGTGACAAATACCTTGAGGGTATGGTAAATGAGGACGGTGAGTAGGATTGCCAAGTGCAAAGGTAATTAAAAACCGAATTACGAGCGTTAAGAATACAAAGAAGATTACCAATGCCATGTATCTTATAGCTTCGACAAAGATGAGAAAGGCGAAGCTTGAACTCGATGCGGCAAGGCCTTACTTTGATATTGTCGAACGCGAGATAAAGAGGATATTTGAAACAAAATCAGATGTAAAAAGTATGTATTTTTATCCTGAGACAGGAAGAAAGCCTGCAGAAAGATACGCTTATCTTGTAATTACTGCGGATAAGGGACTTGCAGGTGCATATAATCATAACATTATCCTTGCTGCGGATGAGGAGATGCGCAGACATAAAAATGTAAAGCTTTATGTCGTGGGTGAATACGGAAGACAGCATTTTAAAAGGCATAAGATTCCGATTGAAAAAACCTTTATATATACGGCACAAAATCCTACATTTAGAAGGGCAAGAGAGATTGCCAATTTACTTCTTATGGAGTATAGGCTCGGAAATGTCGACGAGATAAGAATTATATACAGCAATTTAAAAAGCAGTGTAGACTCCGAAGTGGTTGTTGAAAAGCTTCTGCCGTTTGACAGGGCAGACTTCGGTGGAAGACCGAAGGCAGAAAGCCGATTCAATCATGATCCTTTGGATAAGGGAGAGGATTATGAGTTTTATCCGTCAGCGGAAAGCGTGCTTGACAGTATAGTTCCAAGCTATGTGGCAGGGTATCTGTACGGAGCATTGGTTGACAGCTTTTGTAGTGAACAAAATGCCAGAATGGCAGCTATGAGCTCGGCAAATGACAATGCCGAAAACCTGCTCGGAGAGCTTTCGATGGAATACAATCGTGTCAGACAGGCTGCGATAACACAGGAGATAACAGAGGTTGCAGCCGGTGCGAAGGCACAGAAGAAAAAAAGACAAAGGGAGGCGGAGATTAAATGAATAAAGGAAGAATAGTACAGGTATCGGGACCTGTTATAGATGTCCGCTTTGATAACGGTAATCCGCCTAAATTAAGAGAGGCGCTTACAGTAGAGGTAGATGGAGAAAGAAAAACCATGGAGGTTGCACAGCTCCTTGGTGATAATGAGGTTAGATGTATAATACTTTCACAGAGTGAAGGAATAGCAAGAGATATGGAGGTTACCGCAACGGGAACCGGTATATCCGTACCTGTCGGTGCTCCGACTATCGGACGTATGTTTAATGTACTCGGAGATCCGATTGACGGGGGAGATGCCATACCGGAAGATGCCAAAAGGTGGAATATACACAGAAAACCGCCTGCATTTTCAGAGCAGAGTACAAGCATTGAGATACTTGAAACCGGTATCAAGGTTGTAGATTTGCTTGAGCCGTATGCCAAGGGTGGTAAGATAGGTCTTTTCGGAGGTGCCGGTGTAGGTAAGACGGTACTTATTCAGGAGCTTATCCATAACGTTGCCATGGAGCATGGCGGTTACTCAATCTTTACCGGTGTAGGTGAGAGAAGCCGTGAGGGTAATGACCTTTGGAGTGAGATGAAGGAAAGCGGAACTATCGATAAGACTGCTATGGTATTTGGACAGATGAATGAGTCGCCTGGCGTAAGAATGAGAGTGGCATTATCAGGTCTTACTATGGCAGAGTATTTCCGTGATGTCGAGAATAAGGATGTATTGCTTTTCATAGATAATATATTCAGATTTGTACAGGCGGGTTCGGAGGTTTCCACACTTCTTGGACGTATGCCTTCAGCCGTTGGTTATCAGCCGACGCTTGCACAGGAAATGGGTGATTTGCAGGAGAGAATCACTTCTACAGGAAAGGGTTCCGTAACATCAGTTCAGGCGGTTTATGTTCCTGCGGATGATTTGACTGACCCTGCGCCTGCCACTACATTTTCACATCTTGATGCAACTACGGTTCTTAGCAGAAAGATTGCCGAGCAGGGTATATATCCTGCAGTTGATCCTCTTGAATCAACTTCACGTATACTTGAGGCTGATATAGTTGGAGAGGAGCATTACCGTGTGGCACGTACCGTACAGGAATATCTTCAGAAGTACAATGAGCTTCAGGATATAATTGCCATACTCGGTATGGACGAGCTTTCGGATGCCGATAAGCAAATCGTAAACCGTGCAAGAAAGATTATTCGTTTCCTGTCACAGCCTATGTATGTGGCAGAGAAGTTTACCGGTAATCCGGGTGTATACGTACCGCTTGCCGATACCATAAGAGGCTTTAGTGAGATATTGAGCGGCAAATACGATGACTTACCTGAGGCTGCATTTTACAATGTCGGAACCATAGAGGATGCGGTTGAAAAGGCTAAGAAACTTTAATTAATCAGTTAAATTAAATTCAAAAAAGGATCTTATAGAGATTAATAAGCATAAAATTGTAAAGCAGGCTATAAAGAGGTGATATTTTAGTGGAGCATACATTTAAAGCAAGAATATATGAGGCAGACAGTCCGTTTTTTGAAGGGGAACTTACTTCGGTAGTAGTTCCTGCGATAGACGGAGAGTATGGTGTATTGGCTAACCACAGAAATGTCGTTATAGCTATCGTTCCGGGAAATATGCACTATACTTTACCGGATGGCACAGTAGAATATGTTATAGTTTCCGAGGGTATGATGAGGGTTGAAAATAACGATGTATTAATCCTCATTAATCAAGCCGAAAGACCTGATGAGGTAGAGGCAAACCGTGCCAGAGAAAAAGAAGAGGAGCTTATCGAAGCAAGACTTCAAAAGAAAAGTGTAGAAGAATATCTCGAGGCTGAGCTTTTGATGCAAAGAGCTATGGCAGGCCTTAGAGACGGCGGCCATAGAGTTGACTGAAAGAGTTATAGGGAGTGAGCCTTGTCACACCCAATATTATGACATAAAAATCGAGAACACCAAAATAGTTACACACAAAGCTCACTGGCGCTCACGCTTTGCTTAGTAACTTTTTGGTGTTCTCTGTTTTATACTTAGGTGTGACAAGGCTCACTCCCCTGACGCACTATAATTCCTCGGATAATATAAGCTTTTCACTTTCGATAAGACTTTCAAGTTCGGATTTTGGTACAGGCTTGCTGAAATAGTAGCCTTGGACTCTTTCACAGCCAATTTCCTTTAAGAATTCAAATTCTTCTTCTGTTTCAACACCTTCGGTAAGAGAACGGATTTTAAGTTTGTTACAAAGGTTAATTATTATGTTGATGATAGGCTTGGTATTGGCATTTTCTTCAAAATTGTCAAGAAAGAGCATATCGATTTTAAGGACATCAAAATCAAAATCCTTAAGAACATTAAGAGAAGAATAACCACTTCCGAAATCATCAAGCCAGATGTTAAAGCCGGCATCACGGAAACGCTGCATGGCATTCTTTAAAAGCTCATGCTCCTTGGAAAGGGCACTTTCCGTAATTTCTATCTCCAGATATTCTTTTGGAACATTGTATTTCTTTGCAGTATCGATAACGTACTCAACCATATCGCATAAATTAAAATCAAGCTGTGAAAAGTTGAGTGAGATCGGCAAAAGCTTCTTGCCGGATTTTTTTGCTTCGTTATAATCTTTACAAACCTTATCTACAACATATTTATCGAGCTTATGAATCATACAGACATCCTCAAGGGTTTCTATAAATTCACCGGGAGGAAGTAAGCCGTATTCGGGGTCTCTCCAGCGGGATAGAGCTTCAAGTCCGCATACCTTTTTATTTTTTGTCCATATGACAGGCTGATAAAATACTTCTATATATTCATTTTCTATCGCAAAGTCAAGATGATTTATTATGTACTGTTTGCGCTTTTGTTTCTCGTAAAGTGAATTATCATATATACAAAAATGTTTTTCAGCATTCATCTTTATGCTGTTGCATGCAAAACGCGCATGGTCGATGGAGATTGATACTCCGACACCTTCCTCCGCCTTATAAGCGCCAACCTTTAAATCAAGAAATGCTTCGCCTTGGTGCTCGTGAAGCCAGTTGGCCAAAGCTTCGGTTTTTTCGTGAGCATCAGTTTCGGATGTAAGTACGATGAAATGGTCATCCGAATACCTTGCATATGCACTTCCTTCATATAATATAGAAAGCTCACCCGCTATATCACGAAGAAGATTATTGCCTTCTTCAAAGCCGTATTGCTCATTATATGTTTTGAAATGTTCTATATCATAATATAAGAAATACAAATCCTGTCCCTTTTCAAAGGCTTCCTGCAGCATAAGTTTTGCAGTTTTACCGAACTGTCTCATATTGGCTATACCGGTTAATTCATCACGTCTTGAAACACGATCCAGATGTGAATTGCTTTCCTCAAGCTTTTCATTTGTGATATGAAGGTCCTTGTTTGTTTCCTCAAGTTTGGCATCCTTCCTTGCTTCGGACATACGCTGGTGATACATGCTTATACTTATCATAAGACATGCCATCCAGGTTGTAAAAAGATTGATGTTGGTGGCTACAGTAGCAGGTACTTCATTTGAACATATATGATAAAAAAGCAAAAATGTAGCTGAGAGAACCATTAAAGAAATGATAGGGCGCCAAACCAAAAGACAGCAGGAAAAAAGAATCATTGTAATGAAACTTAAAATCTGCTCACCCTTTATGTAATCAAGATATGAAACATACATACCAAAATATATACAGATAGCTGAGTAAACAGAAAGAATAATCAGATTCGTGCTGTATGAAAGACGTTTACCTTTCAGATAACGGGTTGCATGTACAAGCATGAATATTGCTGCTGAAAGAAGAATCACATAAGAGCGAAGATGGGTGATGATCCATCTGGTGGTTCTTGGTTCACTGTCAAACAAAACTATGGTGATAATACGTTCAATCATCCAAAGCTCAACGAACACAATAAATACAGACATATAGATAACTGCCTTCATATTGGCAAGCTCCATATGATTTCTTGTATATGAATCATGTTTATTTAGCCCAAGGCTGTATTTTATTTTATCACCCATTGTAACACTCCAAATTATCTGACAATTGTTTTGTTTTTTGTTTATGAATAACTAACATTTATATTCTAACACATATTTGAGGAAATAAGAAGAAAAACAATAAACTTTGAAAAACAATTTTTTTTACAAAAAATAGTTTTTAGGTAAAATGAATATATTTATTGAAATCTTGGCCAATAAAGTATTATAATAGGATTTGTCGAATTGTAAAATAGACATATTAATTATGGATGTATAATGTAAAAATGTGAGGGAAAGTACAATGATTAATTTATCAAATTACCCTAATTTGTCTACTCTGGCAAATAGCCTTGGAGGAGTAAGAAAAGCTGCACTCAATAAAAAACTTTTGGAAAAGTCAGAGGAAAGCTGGAGAAAACTTACACAGGATGAGGTAGTAATTCTTGAACAGCAGGTACCGTATGCAAGAATGGTTATGAATGCATATGTTACTCAGACAGCTATTCTTTATATGACTAACCATGCACTTTTTGTTATACCTTCAAGAGATATTATATGTATATACGGAAGTATAACAACTATGCGTATGAATTTTATCCCATATAGCAAAAACCATAATCTGTTTGTGGTTACAAGAGATGGAAATTCAAATAATATCGGGATGACAACTACAGGAGGTTTCTCTAAGAAACGTCCTTGTGATGCGGCTATAACAGAGCTTCAGTCAGTATTGGCACCTGTAAAGCCCGGAATTTTCTTTGGCTATTCGGATCAACTTGCCAATGCTGTAAAATCCAATTTTGCAAGTGTTGTTGCAGCCGTTGATCAAAAAAATAATTTGCAGCAAAGTAATCAGATGCAGTATTCACAGCCGGTTCAAAATAACGGACAACAGATGCAGTATTCACAGCCGGTCCAAAATAACGGACAACAGATGCAGTATTCACAGCCGGTTCAAAATAACGGACAACCAATTCAGTAATATTTATAAGGAGATAATTTATGAAAGTTGCAATAATTATGGGTTCAACAAGTGATATGAGTAAGATTGAGCCTGCAGTAGAGATACTTAAAGAATATGGAGTTAAGGTCAATGTAAGATGCCTTTCAGCACACAGGGCTCATGCAGGTCTTGCAGCATTTATTGAAGAGACAAACAATGATGGAACAGAGGTTATTATCACTGCGGCAGGTATGGCAGCAGCACTTCCGGGAGTAGTAGCAAGTATGACAGTTCTTCCGGTAATCGGTGTGCCTCTTTCGGGTTCTGTGCTTGATGGTATGGATGCACTTTACTCGATAGTTCAGATGCCTTCAGGTATACCTGTTGCAACAGTTGCGATAAATGGTGGAAAGAATGCGGCATATCTTGCCTTGGAGATTATGGCGATTAAGCATGATGAGTTAAAAACAAAGCTTATTGATTATCGTAAGAAGATGGAAGAAGATGCTTTGAAGTCAAATGAAGAGATAATAGAAAAATTTTCATAATATTTAAAAATTGATAATTAAAACGCCGGCGAAAAAGTGTCGCATGCGACACTTTTTTAGTGGATAAAATGAAGCCATAGGAGGTAAAAGTTGAGCAGTTTAAATAATAAACAGCAGGAAGCCTGTTGTTATACTGAAGGCCCGCTTCTTATCTTAGCAGGAGCAGGAAGCGGAAAAACAAGAGTAATTACACACAGAATAGCATATCTTATAGATGAGATAGGAGTAAATCCTTATAATATATTGGCAATTACATTTACCAATAAAGCAGCAAATGAGATGCGTGAAAGGGTAGATAATCTGGTTGGTTATGGTTCTGAAAGCATATGGGTTAGTACATTTCATTCAATGTGTGTAAGGATTTTAAGAAAGCATATTGATAAAATTGGTGGAACAAAAGATTTTTCAATATACGATGCCGACGAGCAAAAGGTTGTTATGAAAGAGGTTATAAAGTATCTTAACCTTGATCCTAAACTTTATCCTGAAAGGGCAATGCTCTCGGTTGTATCAAAAGCAAAAGAAAATTATATGTCGCCTGATGACTATGAAAGGGAGCATGCGACAAGTTTCCGCGATCAGCAGATTGCTAATATATACAGAGAATATCAAAAGAGATTAAAGAGCAATAATGCTCTTGATTTTGATGATTTGATATATCAGACAATTTATCTGTTTGAGACAAATCCTGATGCTTTAGCAGAATATCAGGAGAGATTTAGATATATAATGGTAGATGAATATCAGGACACTAATCATACACAGTTTATTTTGGTAAAACAGCTTGCGGCAAAGTACAGAAATCTTTGTGTTGTTGGAGATGACGACCAGAGCATTTATAAATTCAGAGGTGCAAATATTTATAATATACTTAATTTTGAGGATACATACCCTGATGCTTGTGTTATAAGACTTGAACAGAATTATCGTTCCACTTCCAATATTTTAAATGCTGCAAATGGTGTTATTGCAAATAACAGCGGAAGAAAAGAAAAGAAACTCTGGACTGAAAATGAAGAGGGCGAAAAGGTTAAATTTACAAGGTATGCAAATGAGTATGAAGAAGCTGAAAAAGTTGCTATGAAAATCCGTTCATTGAACAGACAGGGTGTTTCATTTGATGATATTGCAATCCTTTACAGAACCAATAATCAGTCTCGTGTATTTGAAGAGAAGCTAATATATGAAAATATTCCATATAAGCTATATGGTGGAACAAACTTCTATTCAAGAAGAGAAATTCGCGATATGGTTAGTTATCTTAAGCTGCTTATTAATCCAAGTGATGATACTGCCGTGAAAAGAATAATTAATGTACCTAAGAGGGGCATAGGTGATACAACTATTAATAAGATAAGTGATTTCGCTATTGATAACGGTATTAATTTCTATGATGCTGTGGTTGATATAGATGAGGTTCCCGGTATGTCCAGAGCTGCAGATAAGATTAAAAAATTTGTTGCTCTGATTGACGAATTAAAAGCAATGCTTGATACAGAAGGAATATTTATAAGTGAAGTATATGATGCATTACTTGAAAAAACAGGCTATGTTACTGAACTTGAAGCAGAGGGAACGGATGAAGCAAGGGCTCGTATAGAAAATATAGAGGAATTAAAAAATAAGATAGTAAAATATGAAGAGGAGGCTGAGCATCCGAATCTCACCGAACTTTTGGAAGATATTTCTTTGGTTGCTGATGTTGATGAAGGAGACGATGAAGGGGAAAAGGTAACTCTTATGACGCTTCATAGTGCAAAAGGTCTGGAGTTTTCATGTGTGTTTATAGGTGGTATGGAGGAAGGACTATTTCCAAGCCAGATGTCTATGAATTCAGATGATCCGGATGCTGTCGAAGAGGAAAGAAGGCTATGCTATGTAGGTATAACCAGAGCGATGAAGGAGCTTTTTCTTTCAGCTGCAAGTCAGAGGATGATTAGGGGAAATACTTGTTATTCCAATATTTCAAGATTTATTGAGGAAATACCGGATGAATATATAGATAAATCAGGTGATTTGTCAAATGATTCTGATAGTAATTCCGCCGGAAGATTTAGTATAGGTTTTGGCGATAATTTTAATCAAAGTGTAATTAAAAAACCTATTTCCAATATTGGTTTTGGAAGACCTAAAACCAATCAGAATGATTATGGAAAAAATAATCCGTATTCTAAAAATAATAATGGAAATAATCCGTCTGCAAATCCCGGTTTTGGAAAAGCATTTCCGATGGGTACTTCATTAACTTTGGACTATGAAGTGGGAGATAAAGTCAGACATATTAAATTTGGCACCGGAACAGTTGTTTCAGTTGTTCCTGCCGGAAGCGATAAAGAGATAATTGTTGATTTTGAGAGAGTTGGAGAAAAGAAAATGTTTGCTTCGCTCGTAAAAATGAAGAAACTGTAATTTTTTTAGGTATTTATAATTAATGTGTAATTTTATAAATGCTAATTTTAAAAATATCCAATATTATTTAAAATAATAATAAATTAGTAGAAATCATTAAAAAAATATGTTATAATACGTCCATGGTTCTTTGCATGGACAAGAACAAGGATAAAAATATATGAAAGAGAGGTATTTTAGTTATGTGCAGAAACTGTGATGAAGTTAAGATTGTACAGAAGGATGATTGCGTAGAAGAAGCAAAAAATGCGTTTTTAGCAGTAGCTATTATCGTAGGAGTAATTACTATAATTGTTGGTATCTGTGTGGCTGTTTACAAGTATCTTACACCGGATTATCTTGATGATTTCGATGATTTTGATGATGATTTCGATGACAGCTTTTTCGATGACGATGAGGAAGATGAGGCACCTGCAGAAGAGACAAAGGAAGATACTGAAGAGTAATTATTTATAACTTATAATTAAATATTATTCATATAGCAGGAGGATAAGAAATTACCCTCCTGTTTTTCTGATTATATATTATTATAATTACCTAATGCGTTTTTTTAAGATAAATGTATATTGTTTTTTGTTTGTAAAATCATATTATTTTTATGAAAAAAATCATATTAATTTTTTGAAAAAAGTTGTTGACATTGAAGGTCTGTTATAATATAATATGTCTTGCGTCAAGCGATGGGATACATAAAATCGTTTAACTTAAAGATTCCATCGGGGTGTGGCTCAGCTTGGCTAGAGCGCCTGATTTGGG
>JAFUGL010000076.1 GCA_017469405.1 Lachnospiraceae bacterium
AATCTCCTGCCGCCACATTGAGGCTGCAGGAGATTTTTTTGGGTATCGCAATCGAACTTATACAGAGTAGTAGGGTGCGATTTCATCTTCCCTACTCGATTTTATATCGCAAAGATATCCGGATTTATAAAAAAAACTTGCCTTAATACTTGAATAATGTTATATTTAGGTTTACGGTGCAATAACTATGTTGTGCCAGTTTGGAGGTAAATTAAAATGGGCCTTATAGAAAAGGTATTTGGAACACATAGCGAAAAAGAATTAAAAAAGATATATCCTATTGTTGACAAAATAGAAGCTCTTGATGAGACTATGCAGAGCTTAAGTGATGAGGAGCTTAAAGCAAAGACAACAGAGTTTAAGGAGCGCCTCGAAAAAGGCGAGACATTAGATGATTTGCTGGTCGAAGCATTTGCGGTTGTAAGAGAGGCAGCAGTAAGAGTTCTCGGTATGAAGCACTACAGAGTGCAGCTTATCGGTGGTATACTTCTTCATCAGGGACGTATACCTGAGATGAGAACAGGTGAAGGTAAAACTCTTGTATCCACACTTCCTGCATATTTAAATGCACTTGAAGGCAAGGGCGTTCATATAGTTACCGTAAACGATTACCTCGCAAAGCGTGATGCTGAGTGGATGGGACAGGTTCATGAATTTTTAGGCTTAAAGGTCGGAGTTATACTTAACGGAGATAAGAATGACGCAAGACGTGATGCGTATAATTGCGATATAACTTATGTTACAAACAATGAGCTTGGTTTTGATTACTTAAGAGATAATATGGTTATCTACAAGGAGCAGCTTGTTCAAAGAGATTTGCACTATGCTATCGTCGATGAGGTTGACTCCGTACTTATAGATGAGGCAAGAACACCTCTTATCATATCAGGTCAGAGCGGTAAATCCACAGATCTTTATAAGATGTGTGATTATCTTGCAAGAAGACTTAAAAGAGGAACTGCATCCATGGAGATAAGTAAGATGGATGCAATCATGGGAAATGAAATAGAAGAGGATGGCGATTACCTCGTTGATGAAAAAGACAAGCAGGTTGTTCTTACCGCACAGGGTGTCAAAGAGGTTGAGCAATTCTTCCATATTGAAAACTTTTCGGATGCTGAAAATATAGATATTCAGCACAATATGATTATGGCGCTTCGTGCACATGCCCTTATGTTTAAGGATAAGGATTATGTAGTAAAGGATGATGAGGTACTTATAGTTGATGAGTTTACCGGACGTATTATGCCGGGTAGACGTTTTTCCGACGGACTTCATCAGGCTATAGAGGCAAAGGAAAATGTTAAGGTAAAGAGAGAAACCAGAACTCTTGCAACCATAACCTTCCAGAACTTCTTCAATAAATATAAGAAGAAAGCCGGTATGACAGGTACCGCTCTTACAGAGGAAAATGAATTTAGAGAGATTTACGGTATGGACGTTGTTGAGGTTCCTACCAATCTTCCTATAAAGAGAATAGATCATCAGGATTCGGTATTTAAGACTAAGAGAGAAAAGCTTAATGCTATCGTTGATGCCGTTGCAGAGTCTCATGAAAAGGGACAGCCTGTTTTGGTTGGTACTATTACCATTGAAGCATCAGAAGAGTTATCAAGGATGCTTTCCAAGAGAGGCATACAGCACAAGGTCTTAAATGCAAAGTTCCATGAGCTTGAGGCAGAGATAGTTGCAGATGCAGGTCAGATGGGTGCGGTTACGATTGCTACCAACATGGCAGGTCGTGGTACCGATATTAAGCTCGGCGAAGGAGTTGCAGAGCTCGGAGGACTTAAGATAATCGGTACTGAAAGACATGAGTCAAGACGTATAGATAATCAGTTAAGAGGTCGTTCCGGTCGTCAGGGTGATCCGGGTGAATCCAAATTCTATCTTTCACTTGACGATGACCTTATGAGACTTTTCGGATCTGAAAAGGTTAAGTCGGTATATGATGCGTTAAAGATTCCTGAAGGGGAAGAGATACAGCATAAGACAATTACAAACTTTATAGAAAAGGCTCAAAAGAAAATTGAGTCCAATAACTTTGCCATAAGAAAAAATCTTCTTGAATATGACCAGGTTAATAATGAACAAAGAGAGGTTATATATGCAGAAAGAAGAAGAGTTCTTGATGGCGAAAATATGCGTGATGTAGTTCTTAAATTTATGCAGGATACGGTTGAAAAATATATCGATACAACCTGTGCCGCAGACCTTTCACCGGATGCATGGGAGATAGAGGAATTAAACAGACTTCTTATCCCTATCGTTCCTTACGAAAAAATAGTTCTTACCGATGAGGAAAAGAAATCCGGAGATGTTAAAAAACTTAAGCAAAGACTTAAGGAAGAGGCTGTCAAGATATATGAGGCAAAGGAAGCTGAATTCCCTGAGCCTGAGCATATAAGAGAGATAGAGCGAGTTATCCTTCTTAAGGTTATAGATAAAAAATGGATGTCACATATCGATGATATGACTCAGTTAAGACAGGGTATATCGCTTCAGTCTTACGGCAGCAGAGATCCGTTGGTTGAGTATAAATTTGCAGGCTATGATATGTTCAATGAAATGACTGCCGCCATCCAGGAGGATACAGTTAAGATGCTTATGCATGTCAAGATTGAGCAGAAGGTTGAGCGTGAAGAGGTAGCCAAGGTTACAGGTACAAACAGAGATGATTCTGCCAAGAAGGGACCTGTAAGAAGAGCAACTGCCAAGATCGGAAGAAATGATCCGTGTCCTTGCGGAAGCGGAAAGAAATATAAGATGTGCTGTGGAAGAAATGCATAATAAATCAGATGCTTATTAATTTGGATATACAGATTATAAAAAATTGATTAATAGATATATTATATAATTTATTAAGGTGGTGATAGGGTGGTCGAGCTTGATAATTTGAGACTTAAATTAAAAGAATATAAGAATCCACTGGAAGAATTGAGGGATTCACTTTGACATCGCCCACAAAGAAATCCGAATAAAAGAGTTAGAAGCAAAGATGGAAAGTCCCGACTTTTGGAATGATAACGATGAAAGCCAAAAGGTTATGAAGGAGCTTAAGGGATTGAAAAAATCTCTTGAAGAATTTGAGGGTATTAAAAATCAGGCAGATGACATTGAAACGCTTATCGAGATGGCTGAAGAGGATAATGACGAAAGTCTGGTTGGCGAGATAACAGATACCTTTGAAGAATTTAAGAACAGCTTTGAGACACTTCGAATAGCTACTCTTTTATCAGATGAGTTTGACGAAAATAATGCGGTGATTAATATCAACGCCGGAGCCGGCGGTACAGAAAGCTGTGACTGGGTATCCATGCTTTACAGGATGTACAACAGATGGGCTGAAAAGATGGGCTTTGATGTAGAGGTTTTGGACTTCCTTGACGGAGATGAGGTTGGCTACAAATCAATCACATTTCAGATAAACGGATATGATGCTTATGGTTATGCAAAGTCCGAAAAGGGTGTTCACAGACTGATCAGGATGTCTCCGTTTAATGCAGCAGGAAAGAGACAGACAACCTTTGCAGCCGTAGATGTGATGCCGGAAATAAATGATGATATAGTTGTTGAAATAAATGATGATGATTTAAAGATTGATACATATCGTGCCAGCGGCGCAGGCGGTCAGCATATCAATAAGACCTCCTCTGCCGTAAGAATAACGCATCTTCCTACCGGAGTAGTTGTGCAGTGTCAGAATGAACGCTCGCAGCACAGCAACAAGGATAAGGCTATGAAGATGCTCAAGGCAAAGCTTTACATGATTAAAAAGCAGGAAAATCTTGATAAGATTTCCGATATAAGGGGAGAGCTTACCGATAATGGTTGGGGAAGTCAGATAAGGACATATTTCCTACAGCCCTATAAGCTCGTTAAGGATCACAGGACAAACTGTGAAACTGCCAATGCAGATGCAGTTTTAAACGGTGATATAAACTTATTTATTAATGCTTATTTAAAATGGATAAAAATGTCTAAGGATGAGAATTAGTTGATACGGAAATCTTTAAGGAGGAATAAAGGCATGGAAGAAAAGTACATTATTTTTTTACTGAACAATAAGAGGTATAGTGTAAATCTGGCTAAGATAAATGGTATTGAAAGTGACTACAGTGTTGTCGGAATACCAACAAGTGCAGAATTCATAAAGGGTATAATTCATCTTAGAAATGAAATCGTTCCTATCTTTAATTTAAAAGAAAGATTCGAACTGGATGAGTCCGAAAAGGGCAATAATGTTCAGCTTTTAATATGTGAAACACATGGGATAAAGCTTGGACTTGAGGTAGATGATGTACTTGGAATAGTTCCTGTTGAGCCTGAAGATATAAAGAAGGTTCCGGGTGTTGTTAAAAATGATAATACCGGGTATCTTGAAAGTGTTATAAGGGTAGGATTACCTGGAGATAAGAAGGCTGATATTATCTTATGTATATCAGTTGATAAGCTTATAGACGATGAGGTTTTCGAAGAGCTTGCAGAGCTTCTTGAAGAAAATCCGGGAGAAGAAGAAAGCGGAGATATAGAGGAGATATAAAAGATGATAAATATTGCGGTACTTGGATACGGAACGGTAGGATCCGGAGTAGTAGAGGTTATAGAAAAAAACCATGACAGTATAAATATAAGAGCAGGTCAGGAAATCAACATTAAGTATGTCCTTGATTTGAGAGATTTTCCGGGAGATCCGGTTGAGAAGATACTTGTTCATGATTACAATGTTATTTTAAATGATCCTGAAGTAAAGATTGTTGTTGAGGTGATGGGAGGAATCAATCCTGCATATCAGTTCACGAAGGATGCACTTCTTGCAGGTAAGAGCGTATGTACCTCCAATAAAGAGCTTGTTGCAAAGCATGGCGCAGAGCTTCTTGAGATAGCCAAGGAGCACAACACGAACTTTTTATTTGAAGCCAGTGTCGGTGGAGGAATACCTATTATACGACCAATCAACCAGTCTCTTACAGCAGACAAGATAACGGAGATAATCGGTATATTAAACGGTACTACTAATTATATACTGTCCAAGATGACCGATGAAGGAGAAGATTTTGATACTGTATTAAGACAGGCTCAGCAAAAGGGTTATGCAGAGAGAAATCCGGAAGCTGATGTAGAAGGCCATGATGCCTGCAGAAAGATAGCTATTCTTACCTCTCTTGCTTATGGCAGACAGGTGGATTATGAGGATATATACACAGAGGGAATCAGTAAGATTACCAATGCCGATATAGAGTACGCCAAGGAAACAGATACGGTTATCAAGCTTCTTGGTATGACAAAGGTTAAAGATGATGTAATCTATTCTATGGTTGCACCGTTTATGCTTGATAAAGAGCATCCGCTTATGAATGTAAACGGAGTATTTAACGGAATATTTATACATGGTAACGTACTTGGTGATACCATGTTTTACGGTCGTGGAGCAGGAAAGCTTCCTACCGCCAGTGCGGTAGTTGCCGATGTTGTTGATGCGGTTAAGCATCAGGGCACCAATATAATGACTATCTGGGAAAAGGATAAGATTACTCTTGGTGATATCAAGGATTTCGAATGCAGATTTTTCGTAAGAGTAAAGGATACAAATTCAAAGACACATATTGAAGATGTTTTTGGAGAAGTAACATATATTAATAGTGATAAGGTTCTCGGTGAGGTTGCATTTTTAACAGCATCCATGAAGCAGGGCGATTTCGATAAAAAGATTCGTTCCTTTGACCTTATCCAAAGAATAAGAACAACATTATAATAAAAGGCAATGTAGGAGGACGATATGCTGATAGTTAAAAAGTTCGGCGGTACTTCAGTCGCTGACAAGGAGAGAATTTTTAATGTTGCCAGAAGGTGTATAGAGGATTACCAGAAGGGAAATGACATTGTAGTTGTACTGTCTGCAATGGGCAAATATACTGATGAGCTTATCACCATGGCAAAGGATATCAATGAGATTCCACCAAAAAGAGAAATGGATATGCTTTTCACAATAGGTGAGCAGATGTCCGTTGCACTTATGGCGATGGCGATGAATAAGCTTGGAGTTCCGGCTATATCTTTAAATGCATTTCAGGTTGCCATGCATACAACCTCGGTATACGGAAATGCGAGAATCAAAAGGATAGACAGTGAGCGTATAAGACATGAATTAGAGCATAGAAAGATAGTAATAGTTACAGGCTTCCAGGGGGTCAATAAATATGATGATTATACTACTCTCGGAAGAGGTGGTTCAGATACTACTGCAGTTGCACTGGCAGCGGCACTTAATGCAGATGCATGTGAGATATATACAGACGTTGACGGAGTATATACAGCAGACCCGCGTAAGGTTCCGACAGCAAGAAAGCTGGATGTGGTAACTTACGATGAGATGCTTGAGCTTGCAACACTCGGTGCAGGCGTGCTTCACAATCGTTCAGTAGAATTAGCAAAGAAATTCGGCGTACAGCTTGTAGTACGTTCAAGTTTAAATACTACAGAGGGAACAGTCGTTAAGGAGGGTTCAAAGATGGAAAAGATGCTTGTTAGCGGAGTAGCAGGAGATTCTGATACAGCAAGAATTGCAATTATAGGATTAAAGGATGAGCCGGGTGTTGCATTTAAATTGTTTAACAGCCTTGCAAAACACAATATAAATAAAGATATGATACTTCAGTCTGTAGGAAGACACGGAACAAAGGATATAAGCTTTACAACCAATGAGGATAGTGCAGATGAGGCAGCTAAGATAATAAGCGAGAACTTCAGCGAGTACGAGAGCCTTGATGTAAATAAAGAGGTTGCTAAGGTTTCTATCGTTGGTGCAGGTATGCAGACCAATGCCGGAGTTGCCGCTAAGATGTTTGAGGCACTCTATGATGAAAACATTAACATCAGAATGATTTCAACTTCAGAGATAAGAGTAACAGTCCTTATCAATGAAAAGAATCTTGAAAGAGCTATGAATGCAATCCATGAGAAATTCAATCTTGGAGATAACTAAATCGGTTATTTGTGAATACAGTTGTGCATAGCGTACAACTGTATTTGCTTATATATGTAATTATTTTGAAGGTTTAAAGCTTTTATGCAATGAGAAGGAGCCGGTATGAAAAGAGACGATTATATTACATGGGATCAATATTTTATGGGAATTGCCATTATGTCAGCAGAGCGAAGCAAAGACCCGGGAACTCAGGTTGGAGCATGCATAGTCGGCAGCGATAACAGAATTTTGTCTATGGGCTATAATGGAATGCCGGCAGGCTGTGATGATGATGATATGCCTTGGAACAGAGAGGGAGCTGCGCTTGAAAGCAAATACATATATGTTTGTCATGCAGAGTTAAATGCCATACTTAATTATCGTGGCTCGGGCAATCTCAAAGGAGCGAGATGCTATACTACGCTTTTTCCGTGCAATGAATGTGCAAAGGCTATTATCCAGTCAGGCATAACCGAGGTTATATATCTTTCGGACAAATATCAGGATACGGATAGTACCATAGCGGCAAAAAAGATGTTTGGTATGGCAGGAGTTTCTTACAGGGCTTATGAAAATAAGCATAAGAAGATAGAGCTTGAGCTGTGAGATATGAAATTATAATACATAAATTTTTTGAACACGAAGTTAAAGATGGATAAATTGAATCAGTTTGGATTCTTGGAAAATCTTTTATGAGAGGATAACATGACGGACATTAATAAAAAGTCAGTTAAGATGACATTTAAAGCATTATATAGTTACGTGATAAATACAAACTATAGAAATATCATGGGAGTTCTGGGACTGTTTTTGAGTCTTGGTTCTATTGTGATTCTTGTGCTTGGATGGGATAAGCTTTCGATAATCAATAAGGTGATATTTTTAATTGTTGCGCTTGCATTTACTGTGTTAAATCCGCTTTCGCTTGCACTGAAAACAAAAAAGCAGTTAAAAACCAGTCCGTCCTACAAGACACCGCTTGATTACACCTTTGGAAGTGAAGGCATAACCATAAGTCAGGGAGAGCTTAGCCAGGATGTAAAATGGAGTGATATCACAAGAATCATGCTTACCAAAAGTATGATTGCCATATATACAGGACCGATGTCTGCATTTGTAATTCCTACCTCAGAACTTGGCAAGGATAAGGGAAGGATTCTTTCTGCTGCAGTTCAGTTCACGGCAGAATACAGGCCGCGTCTAAGCAGTAACTTAAAAATATACCAGACCGGCAAGGGGATATAAAAATATACAATCAGTTTCTTACTGACGCATTTTGTGATACACGCAAATCTCGCTGACGCTTACGATTTGCAAGGTATCTGGAAGTTTCACACTTACACATTTTATGATACACGCAAATCTCGCTGACGCTTACGATTTGCTTAGTATCAAAAATGTGTAAGTGTGAAACTTCATAAAATTTAAATAAATAAGATTGGATAATAAAATGGATAGTTTTAAAAGAGAGGAAACTTTTGATATAGGTGTTAAGTTGGCGGAGGCTTCCAAGCCGGGAGAGGTTTACTGCTTGTACGGTGATTTGGGTACCGGCAAGACGGTTCTTTCGCAGGGCTTTGGAAAAGGACTTGGCATAGAAGAGCCTATAAGCAGCCCTACATTTACGATACTTAAGGAGTATCATGAGGGCAGACTTCCGTTTTACCATTTTGATGTTTACAGGATAGGTGATCCGGATGAAATGGACGAGATAGGATATTATGATAAGATAGATGGTGATGGCGTATGCTTTATAGAATGGGCTGAGCTTATAGAGGACATCCTGCCGCCTCATTATAAAAAGGTGACCATCACAAAAGATGTTGAAAAGGGTTTCGACTATAGAAATATTACGATAGAGGATATATAATATAAATATAATGCAACATAAGGTGGGTTGACAGATGGGTCAGCACTCTGTTGCACTTTGATAAAGGAAATGAATTGATATGAAGATTTTGGGTTTTGACAGCTCGGGTATGGTGGCGAGTGTAGCTATCGCTTGTGATGATATACTTGTTGCGGAGTACTCGGTAAATTATAAAAAGACACATTCGCAGACTCTTCTTCCTATGTTTGATGCAGTAGTCAGCATGACGGAGCTTGATCTGGACAGTGTTGACGGAATTGCTGTTGCAGCAGGACCGGGCTCATTTACGGGACTTAGGATAGGGATGTCGACGGTTAAGGGACTTGGACTTGCACTTGACAAGCCTGTAGTTGCAGTGCCTACCTGCCATGCACTTGCGTATAATCTGTGGGGCAGCGACAAGCTTATATGTCCGATACTTGATGCGAGAAGAAGTCAGGTCTATACGGCATTATATGAGTTTAAGGATGAGGAAATGATTACCATAAAGGAACAGGATGCCATGGATATCAATGATTTGATTGATATCATAAATAACCTGGATAGGGATGTTATATTTGTAGGAGACGGAATTCCTGTTTTTAAAGAGCGTATAGAAGAAAAGATAAAAAACAAAGCTTACTTTGCACCGGCACATTTAAATAGACAGAGAGCAGGAAGTGTCGCAGCACTTGGTATGATTTATATGAAAGAAGGAAAGGCCGAAAGCGCCGATGATGTAAAACCGGTTTATCTTAGAAAGTCTCAGGCAGAACGTGAACGAGAGGAGAAAGATGGACGTAGATAGTTTGATTGAAAATATTGCTGATATAGAAAGCAGGACATTTTCGGATGCCTGGTCTTCCGAAAGCATAACGGATTCTATAGAACAGGATTACAATGTTTTGTTTGCGGCATTTTGGCTTGACGGAGATATCAGGATTAAGGTTATTATGGGCGGACCGGATTACGACAAGGTCAATGATACACATATCGCTATCGATAAGGATAATTATGTGGATGAAGAGGATTATATATTTGCCGGTTATCTTATGGCAAATGTAATTATAGATGAGTCAGAACTCTTAAGAATTGCGGTGTCACAGGAGATGCAGCGAAAGGGCATCGGCAGGGCGCTTATGAAGGAGTATTTTGATTATATAAGTCCAAGCTGTGTGAGAAGTATCCTTGAGGTAAGACAGAGTAACATAAAGGCAAGAAGACTTTATGAGGCGCTTGGGTACGATAATATTTCGGTCAGAAAAGAGTATTATAATTCTCCGGTTGAGGACGCGATAATATATGAGTGTAAATTGTCGGATTCTGATTAGATGATTTATGAGTGCGAATTATTTTGATGTTAAAAAGGATTGTAATTATATAATTATTAAATGGAAATTTAGTGATTTATAATTGAAAGATTTTGATAGTTTAATTATGAGGTGAGACATGCTGGATATATGCTTGCTTGGAACAGGAGGTATGATGCCGCTTCCATACAGATATCTTACATCACTTATGGTTAGGTATAACGGAAGCAGCATACTTATAGACTGTGGCGAAGGAACACAAAATTCAATAAGGATAAAGGGCTTAAGCTTTAAACCGATAGATGTTATATGTATAACACATTTTCACGCTGATCATATAAGCGGACTTCCGGGATTGCTTTTAACTATGGGTAACGCCGAAAGAACCAAGCCGCTTACCATGATAGGACCAAAGGGACTTGAAAAGGTGGTTAATTCTCTCAGAATTATCGCACCGGAGCTTCCGTTTGATATAAAATTTATAGAGCTTGAAAAGGAAAGCGAAATCATAGAAATGTGCGGTCTTAAGATAGAAGCCTTTAAGGTAAATCACAGAGTGACCTGCTATGGCTACAGTATACTGCTTGACAGAGCCGGTAAGTTTGACGTTGAAAAGGCAAAGGCTTTGGGGCTTCCTGTTAATTACTGGAGTGTGCTCCAGAAGGGAGAAACCGTAACCTACGAGGGAAAAGAATATACGAGTGATATGGTTATGGGTGAGGCGAGAAAGGGTCTTAAGTGTACTTATTGTACAGACACAAGACCGATACCGTCTATCGCAGAATTTGCCAAGGGTGCTGATTTATTTATATGCGAGGGTATGTATGGTGAGGATGATAAGCTTGCCAATGCAAAGGAGCACAAGCATATGACTATGCGTGAGGCTGCTAATCTTGCCAAGATGGCAGACGTAAAGGAAATGTGGCTTACGCATTATAGTCCGGCTACTAACAGACCTGCAGAATTTGAGGATATGGTTAAAGACATTTTTCCAAGAGCGGTTATGGGAAAGGACAGAATGGAGAAGGAACTTAAGTTTGAGGATTAAAACATTTGATGATAAAAAAGAGGTTTAGGTAATTTTGCGTAAAAGCTTTTGGGTGTTGATTAAGGGTTTGAATTTCTGATGGATAAGGAGGCTTTGTATGAAAAAGAAAAAAGGTTCTCTTGAAACAGTAAAATTTATAGTTGTTGCTATCTTTCTTGTGGCAGTTGTTTTGATATATTTTAATCATCTGGGCAACAGGTCATCCAAAAGAAAGGAAGAAGCAACCAAGACAGAAACAGATGAGCTTGAAACCTATGACTTCATAAGTAATTATCCAAAGACTCCCCGTGATGTGGTAAAAATGCATTGCAGATTTTTCAAGCTTATGTATGGTGATGGAGTTTCGGATGATGATCTGGTGATTTTAAATCAGCAGGTAAGAAACCTGTATTCACAGGAGATACTTGCGTTTAATACTGAAAATGATAATCTTGTCAATTTAAAGAAAAATATAACCAAGATGAAAGAGGAAGGCTTTAACTATAAGGTCTATGAGCTGCCGGAGGCAAGTCAGGTGAAGTATTATAAACGGGACGGCAGAGAGATGGCGGCACTTGAGGTGACCCTTACACTTGATACCTCAGAATCAAAGTCCTATATGTATGTGGTCTATGTTTTGATTAAGGAAAATGATGATTGGAAGATATACGCCTGGGGCGCACCGGATATGAGTAGTACGGATTAAAGCGGGATGAGCGCAAGATATGAGCAATACGGATTAGAGTGGGATAAGCGCAAGATATGAGTAGTACGGATTAAAGCGGGATGAGCGCAAGATATGAGCAATACGGATTAGAGTGGGATGAGCGCAAGATATGAGTAGTACGGATTAGAGTGGGATGAGCGCAAGATATGAGTAATACGGATTAGAGTGGGATGAGCGCAAGATATGAGTAGTACGGATTAAAGCGGGATGAGCGCAAGATATGAGTAATACAAATCAGCGCGGGATAAGTGTGTAATATGAATATACTGTCCCATATTAATGTATAAAGAATAATGGTTGAAAGGCACGGAAAATGAGCATAAATATACTTGCAATAGAA
>JAFUGL010000077.1 GCA_017469405.1 Lachnospiraceae bacterium
TGAGGTCTTTCTTTTAAAAAGTTTCGTATAAATTTGCTTA
Source organism: Lachnospiraceae bacterium (assembly GCA_017469405.1). Lineage (GTDB taxonomy): Bacteria > Bacillota > Clostridia > Lachnospirales > Lachnospiraceae > Coprococcus_C. Next base: position 41 of record JAFUGL010000077.1, read on the forward strand.
TTTGTCAACAGTTTTTTATACAAAAATATTGCTAATATATAATAGCATATTTTTAAAATAATTAAGCAATTTTCTCACAGGAAGTATTATAACACATAAGGTGTAACAAATCTGCCACAAAACCTATAGTTATGTAAATCAAAATCAATTTATTTCATAAAAATGATACTATTCGTGTCATTTTGTTTTTTTCTCTTGTATTTTATAGTCTATTCTTTTATTGTGCAAAATTCTCTTCACAAATCATTAATCAATATGATCATAATAATCTGCTTGTTTATACCAACATGATTATACGACATGTCACTAATGGCAACAACAATGAAACGGAGTTGAAAATCAATATAGGTGGAGAAGTAATTGTAACTCAATTTGATATATTGTACAAAGCTCTTGCTGAAAAGGATGAGGAGATTGCAAGATTAACCAAACTGCTTGAAGAAAAAACTAATGATTTGAAAGCATAGTTCTGTATGTACAAAAGTAACCGGTTCCGGTCGTTTGTGATTGGCATCGGTTACTTTTTTATCCTTACTAACTTTTTATATCTCCTCAAGCTTTGCACGAAATGCAATTGTCCTCGGAGTTTTAATCAAATCAAATTGTATAACATATGCGCCCTTTTCCTTGTCGATATCAAGTATCATACCTTCGCCAAGGTAATCATGCTTTACTCTTGTTCCAACAGGTAAAAGCTCATTTTCCGAATCCTCCGACATACACCTTTCACTATATTCTACAGCCTTTTTCGTGCGTGCTATAAGCTGGTCATTTGGCTTTTCGGCATACTCTATCAGTTCTTCCTCGATGTCCAGTACAAAACGTGACGGATATCTTGGCGAACCGTCGAAATTACGTCCCTCAGCACCGGACAGATAAAGCCCCTTCTCGGCACGTGTCATAGCTACAAATGCGAGTCTTCGTTCCTCTTCCATACCGGGCAAATCTCTTACCTTTCTTGAAGGAAATACTCCCTCATTCATACCACACAGCATAACGTACGGAAACTCCAGACCCTTTGCGGCATGAACAGTCATAAGTTTAACTTTATCAGAGGTATCCTCTGTATCACTGTTAGTAAATAGTGCAACATGCGCAAGATAATAAAGCACCGTTGCTTCCTCTCCGCAGGTTGTCTCATAATCACAGATTGACTGCTTTAACTCCGCAAGATTATCCAATCTGTCCTGACTACCCTCCGTGCGAAGCATAGCCTCATAACCACTCTTATCAAGTATTTCAGATAAAAGATCAGATGTAAGCTTCTCTTCATAACCGGATGAAAGACGTTCAATCAGATTGACAAAGCTTTGCGCCTTCGTGCTTTTAAATATATCCTCATCCAGATTTTTCTTCAATGCTTCATAAAGCGTACATCCATTTTCTTCAGCATAATCCTCAAGAAATTCCATACGCCTTATACCCATATTTCTTTTAGGTGTATTTACAACCCTTCTAAATGCCAGATCATCCTGTGCAGTAAGCATACGAAGATAACACAAGGCATCCTTAATCTCTGCCCTTTCAAAAAATGAAACTCCGCTGTATATATGATACGGCAGCTTTTCCTTTAGCAAGGCTTCTTCTACCGGACGTGTCACATAATGTGCCCGGTAAAGAATCGTTATATCACGATAGGCTAAACCTTTTTCATGCATTTCCTTAATCTTTTCCACCATCCAAGCTGCCTCATAATCAGCATTTTTTGCAAAGCAAAATAAAGGCTTCATGCCGTCATCCAAAACCGGCTCAAGATCCTTTTTAACACGGTATCTGTTCTTTTCGATAAGTGAATTGGCAGCTGCCAGAATCTGTGGAGTAGAACGGTAATTTTTTAAGAGCATTATCGTCTGCGCATTTGGAAAACGCTTGTCAAAGTCAAGCAGATACCTTACATTTGCACCACGCCAGGTATATATGGTCTGATCAGGATCACCGACTATAAAAAGGTTTTTGTGATAATCACAAAGTATCTCCATAAGCTCATACTGCAATCCGTCAATATCCTGAAACTCATCTATCATTATGTACTCAAGACGCTTCTGCCACTTCAGACGTATATCCTCATTTTTAGCAAATGTATAAAGGGTAAACTTAATCAGATCATTATAATCAAGACCAAAGCACTTCTTTTCCTGATAGAGATATCCGTAAAAAATAATATCGTCCTTATCACTTGCATTCATGTACTTCTCATGCAGCATATCAAGAGACATATCTATCATATCCATATAATAATCCGGCTTCTTAAAAAGCTTCTGTATCTCAATCATATTGCGAGCATCCGCAAAGGTCATGTCTCTTAATGTAAACCCGCGTTCCTCATATATTATGCGGAGCATCGCATCTATATCGCTGTTATCAAGCACAAGAAAGCTCTTCGGATACTGCACCGCATAGCTGTCTTCCTGTAAAATCGACACACAAAATCCATGGAAAGTATTTATATATCCGATATCATTATCACCTATCAGATTGTGGATACGCTGGCGCATTTCATTTGCCGCCTTATTGGTAAATGTAACGCAAAGTATGTTACCCGGCAGTATTCCCATCTCGTTTACCAAAAATGCAAAGCGATGTGTAAGTGCCCTTGTCTTGCCGGAACCGGCGCCCGCTATAACCCTGATTATACCCTCTGTAGAAGTAACGGCTTTTTGCTGTTCATCATTTAATTCATATTCCATCTTATCACCGCCCAAAAACAAACTACGTACATTATATCAATTATGGGCTTAATAAACAATCTATTTAAAGTTCAATGTGACAAGGTCTGCGCCCATAGGGACGTAAAACCTTGCCACATTATTTATATCTTATAAATAATATTCAAAAAAGTTCGCCAGCTTTTTGTCTTCAAGTAATCCATAAAGCTTAAGAAGTGCACCTGCTGCTCCGGCAGCACCTATGTAAAATCCAAGATAGCTCACGACCTGTTCAGGCTTTGTTCTGTCCCATGCACCAAACCATGTCCTGCCCGTAAGCTCCGTAGTTGATTCGGATATTAATATATCTGCTGTTTTTTTCGCATAGGTTTTATACAACTCATCCTTTGTAAATTCGTACATCATGACAAAGTATTCCAAAGCACCCGGACCTCCGCAGCATATACATTTACTGCCCCAGTATCCCCAGGATTTCTTCTCGGGAACACCTGATTTTATGAGTCCGTGAGCAAGCTTATTCATCCATCTAAGATATTCTTCATCTTTTGTTGTCTCATATAATTTTTTAAAGAAAAATGTGGTTCCTATCGGTCCTCCGCACATTCCAAGATAAATTTTATCATTATCCGGACCTTTATCCGGATGATCCTGATACGGAAGTACAACCGCCTCATCATCTCCGAGTGCAATTCCATCCAGATATGCTACAACATCCTTTGCAAGCTTCAGGTATTTTTCATCCTTGGTTGCCTCATATAAGACAGCCCATAGATAACCTGTACCTGACGAACCATGAGAAAAGTTTACATGTACCGTTCCTTTCTCACCCTCGCCTGCCGCATATACATCATACAAATCATAATATACTCCGCCATTTTTTGCAGGATGTCCGAAACCTTCTATATATCTTCCGCCATCTATGGCAGTCTTTAAATACTTTTCATCACCAGTCTGCTTATATACCTGCAATAGATATACTATTCCTCCGGCATCTCCGACTATGTCTCTGGTATCACTCCAATGAACTCCGTTTTCATCTCTTATTGCAGCTTCCACAAATACATCTGCCTGCCTTATGGCAAATTCCCTGTACTTTTCTATACCTGTTTCCTCATAAAGAGCATATACAAACTGTCCTTCACATATAGGTCCTACTTTATAGCTAAATGCCCACCCATACACATGATTTTTATCATTGTTTATTTTCTGCTGAACATCTTTGTAATATGATATATCGGTTTCATTTGCTAAAATATATTCCGCAGCCTCCTTTGCTTCATCCAGCCATTTTTTATCTCCTGTTGACTGATAAAGTCTTAAGAAAAAGAATCCGATTCCGCTTGAACCAGCATAAAAATTCTTTTTTCCCAATACAAATGTTCCGCCTACTCCATTTTGGTTTTCAGGATATGCTTTCCATGTTTTTCCTGTTTCTTCCTTTATTTCATATTTTGATATCCACTGAGCCGTGTCAAGTGCGGCGTTAAGATAATCCTGATTATCATTTTCCTTAAATAAATATGGTATTAGTCTTGCCATAATAATTCCTTTCCGATTCAAACTTATTATTCTATATGTATCAATGGGGACGGTTATCGCCGTCCCCAAATGTGTCATTTACAAAGCACTTTATTCATATTCAAAAAGCTTTGTTATCTCAATTCCTTCTATCTTTGCGTAAGCTGCCAAAAGCGCGCTTGCACTTCCTGCTGCTCCTACATAAAGTCCAAGATGTGCATCCACATCCCAAGGCTTGAGTCTGGTCCATGCATTGTACCAACGATAACCCTCTTCGTCCTTATATGCATCAGATACAGTCTTGTTGGCTGTCTTTTTTGCATATGTAAGGTATTTCTCGTCTATATCCGAAGCAGTAAGAAAATGATATATAACTCCGGCAGAACCACAGCACAAGCAGTCATTCCAGTATCCGCTTGACCTTCTGTCAGGTACTCCTGCATTTATCAAAGCATTGCTGAGCTTCTTAAAGAAGTCAAGATATTTCTCATCCTTTGTTACCTTATAAAGCTCACTTACGGCGATACCGTCTCCGGCAGGGCCGTGGCAGTAGCCAAGATAATATACATCATAAGGCTTTTTATCCTCTTCAAAGTAAAGATACGGAACTATCGCTGCATCCTCATCATATATTGCGATTTTTTCAAGGAAGTTAAAGCCTTTTTTAGCCTCTTCGAGATAGAACTCGTCACCTGTTGCCTCATAATATTTTGTAAAAAGATATACCACTCCGGCAGTACCGTGTGCAAAGTTAGGAACGACACCGCCCTTTGGAAGAGAGCCAAAGTATTCGCTTGGATCAAAGAGCTTCCAGTATGTCGTCTCACTATCATAATTAACACCAAGCTTAAGTATCGAATCCAAGACATCTTTTGCGTAACCTATATACTTTTTATCTCCGGTTATATCAGCTATTTTTAACCAGTAAATAACCGCTCCGGCATCACCCATGAAATCATAGAAGCCTTCCCAATGAATTCCGTTTTCATCCTTTGTTCCGGAAGCATAGATATCATCTGCTATCTTAATCGCATGGTTTTTATATCTTTCATCCTTTGTTTTGTCATATAAGGTCTTAAGAAACAGTCCCTCTCCGGCAGCACCCGAATGCACACCCGGATTTTTGCTGTACTCCTCCTTATATGAAGCCACAAGATAATCACCGGCCAAAACGGCATCCTTTAAGTAGCTCTCATCACCTGTCACATCATATAACTGTATGAAAAATATTCCGATTCCTGGCGCACCGGCGTAAAGTGAACGAGCATTTACAAATGACTTTTCAGCTTTATCCGGAACTTTTCCTTCAATCGTACCAAGCTTCCAGTATTTTCCTTCGGGAGTAACTATCTCATTATTTCTTATAAAGTCTGCCACTCTTGTCGCTGCCTGCAAATACTCCTTGGTCTTTACAGGCTTAAACAATTCTATATTCACATTACTCATAATCAATCACTCCATATCCTGCTATTTGTATAAGTTTGTAGACAGATACTTAGTTCCGTCATCAGCCATTATAATTACGATATTCTTTCCTTCATTTTCCGGACGTTTTGCCACCTGTGTTGCTGCCCAAAGTGCTGCAGCTGCTGACTGACCTAAGAATATTCCGTCACTTCTTACAAGTTCCTTGGCTGTTTCATATGCATCCTCAGCCACTACATCGATTATCTCATCTATCTTTGCATTGTATTTATTTATCAAAGGAATGATATAATTACCATTTACTTCAAGTGGAAATACTCCGTCAATGGTATTTCCCGTTTTGTTATTGGCATCAAGTCTTGAGTAAATTCCCGGCTGTACACCTATTATCTTAATATTCTCATCCTTTTCCTTAAAGAATTTACTTAAACCTGAAATGGTTCCGCCTGTTCCGCCAAGCATTACAACAATATCTACCTTGCCGTCTGTATCCTCCCAGATTTCAGGACCTGTTGTTTTATAATGTGCTTCAGCATTATTTTCATTACTGCACTGGTCTATGTAGAAGTAATCTCTCTCATCAGCATATTTCTGAACATCTTCTTCAAGTGCTGTTATATTTAATGCACCTGACTCAAGCATTTCCTTAACTCTTGGGCTAATATCCGAAAACCAGTACTGGTCAACTCCATAAGCCTTAAATATATCTTCTCTTTCTTTTGAAACGCCCGGCTCCAAAAATGTAACGAACTCATGTCCCTTTGCGTGTCCAAATGCTGCAAGTGCAATACCCGTGTTACCACTTGTATTATCTACTATTGTCTGACCCGGCTTAAGCTTACCTGACTTCTCAGCCTCCTCAATCATATTGAGCGCTGCTCTGTCCTTAACACTTCCCGAAGGATTAAAGTACTCAAGTTTTCCAAGCAATGTAGCCTTTAACTCATGCTTCTTTTCATAATTTGAAAGCTCCACAAGTGGAGTGTGTCCTACAAGCTCCGTAATACTTTTATAAATTTTTCCCATAATCATTTTCCTCTCTTTCATAGTAGTTTGATATGTTTTCTATGATTCGCATTATAACCCCATTTTCTGATAAAGTATAATTCTTAAATACTGTCATCATCTATAGGCTGAAGCTATAACCTAGATGTGTCATAGGCAGGCAATGTATCATGGGCGTGAGTCTTGTCACATAAATATGGCAGATAAAAAAATCAGGTAGATGTTACAACATTTGACCCGATTTGTATAAAATCAGCAACAAGTACTTGAATTGATTTTGCACGTATAAAACCAATATGTTTGAACGAAGTGAGTTTATTGGTTTTGTGCAAAATCAAGAAAGTACGAGTGCTCTGATTTTACAAATTGTTGGTTAGTTGTAACATCTACCTGATTTTTTGTCTGTCATAAGTAACAAGACTCACGCCCATGACACATTATATGGTCCAGCCTTGTGATACAAGCTGCTGCTTGGTCATATGACTGTATATTCCGTCCTTTTCCATAAGCTCTGCCGGTGTGCCCTCTTCTGCAACCACACCGTCCTTTAAGACTACTATATGATTGGCATTTGCTATGGTTCTCATACGATGTGCTATGATAAGCACGGTTTTATCCTTTACAAGCTTTGACAATGCCTCCTGAATTGCGGTTTCATTTTCTGCATCCAGGGATGCTGTTGCTTCATCAAGAAGTATAATCGGTGCATCCTTAAGAAATGCTCTTGCTATGGATATACGCTGTCTTTCACCGCCCGAAAGTTCACTTCCGTTTTCTCCTATGTAGGTGTTATATTTTTCAGGCAGGAGGTTTACGAACTCCTCACAGTTAGCCATCTTTGCCGCCTCTATAACCTCTTCATCGGTAGCATCCTTTTTACCTATCCTTATATTTTCCATAACCGTATTGTTAAAAAGTGTTACATCCTGAAAAACTATCGAGTAATTTGACAAAAGGGTTTCCGGATCTACTGTTTTTATATCCACACCGCCAAGCTTTATGCTACCTTCAGTCACATCCCAGAATCTTGCGGCAAGTCGCGAAATGGTAGTCTTGCCTCCTCCTGACGGTCCGATTAGGGCAGTAACCTCTCCCTGCTTTGCGACAAAGCTTACATCCTTTAACACATCCGTATCATCGGAATAGGAAAAGCCAACATGGTCAAACTCTATGTCACAGCCCTTATTATTCATCTCGGTAGTACCGGTCTGTATCTCGTGTGAGAGCACCTCATCGAGTCTCTCGGTCTGAATACCTATCGATATGATTGCCGCAAACTTATGTAAGGTTATCTGCATAGGATCATAAAGTATTGATACCAGCATCAAAAACATAAAAAATGTCAAAAGCGAAATATCCTCATTTACAAAAAGTATACCGCCCACAAGTGCTGTGGTTCCGATACCCATTTTAAGAATTATGGCAGCGGAGTTTACGTAAACAGCCATCTTAATCTCGGTAAAAAGTGCCTGCTTTTCTACGGCTCTTATCTTCTTTTCAAGGCCTTCCATATAACGGTCTTCGGCATTATTTGAGCGCAAATCTCTTACCGATTCGAGGCACTCCTGGATACCATCCTCCATGGCAAGCTTAACGGCAGAGTTCTTTCTTACCGCATTTTTTTCAGCTCCCGAGGTGGAGATGATTATGATAAATGCAACCGGTATAACCCAAAAGCTTGCAAGCACCATCCTCCAGTCAAAGAATGCAAAAAGACTTATACCTAACAGACTTGTTGATATAACTGCACCTATAAGCTCCGGAATCCAGTGGCTTGAAGCCGTTTCAATCTGCGCACAGTCACCCATTATATTGGTAGTTAAGTCCGTAAGATTTTTCTTTCCGAAAAATGAAAGAGGTAATTTCCTAAGTGTCTCCGCAATGGTGGTTCTTCTGACACCGCTTTCCTTATAGGTCGATAAAAATGTTGCATTGTACTGTATGTAATTGGTTATTGCAACAAGTATAAGAATTAGTACACTTCCCACAACATAAATCCAAATCCTTGATTTTGTCAGGTTATCCTCAAGTAAGTCTTTTATTAAAAGATATAAAATACCTGCCGGCATCATAAGCACAATATTGGTAATCGTCACGCTTATGCACGCCTTAATCATATCTATAGCACCTTCTTGGGAAAGTGTATATTTATGCTTTAATTTTTCTATCATTACTATGCACCTACCTTCCATTCTATTGATTTGGTATATTCATCAAA
>JAFUGL010000078.1 GCA_017469405.1 Lachnospiraceae bacterium
CGATTCATCTTTCCATTGATGACTGCTGGGCGCTCAATTTGATTTACAACCTGATATACAGTATCTCCGGCTCCAATTTGCTTTTGATCAAATACGGTAAGAAAAACGTGTCTTCCATCATCAAGATCAATTTCAATCTGTGATACTCCATTTAATCCATATAAGAACTGACCTGCCTCATATGGTGTTCTCAAATCTGAAATAATCTTTTTTACTTGATTAAATTCAACCGCACTAAGCGGATGTTCCAAGACATTCTGATTATGTTGCTCTAAAATCAATTTAAAATTATCCCATAATTGCTCTGTAGTCCTGATAGTTGGTTCGTATTTCCATAACTTTGTCTTTACAACTCTATTCCCCAATCCACCAACCGAAAATTCTGGAATTCCAACCAGACTTTCTGGACTAGTGATAGTTCCTGATGTTATGTACTGAATCAATTCAGTTTCAAACCGGTGTTCATTCATACTTATTTAACCTCCTTAAGTTTTTCAAAAGTAATAATTCTTTCTGTATTGGCTGCTCTATTCTTAAGTGCTTGCAAACGCAATTGGCAAAAATATATATTTCCTATTGTTTGCTGCTTATCAAGATCATGTAGTTTTGGTAGTTCAAGTTCACGTAATTGTTTTACTGTATGTTTTAAAACAGCTGAACCCTGTAACCCCATAAGCCATTGTTTTTTTATATGTTCACTCTCATTTAAAATATAAATAAGATATTTTATATCTATTTCTTCCTTCGGTACTAGTTTCACATAGTTTTGTGTATATAAGTACCCCTGATGTGCAGACCTAACCAATGCAGTTCTTCCAGATATAAGACTAAATACAACTTCACCTTCATTCAAGATATTTACATCATCAAATGTACATATTGACTTTGCATTTTCAGTATTTACCTCTATGCCTGCCAAATCGTTTTCTATTTCCTGCTGTCCATAAAAGGAGTATATCGGCGCATTATCTTCAGTTGATTCTGTGATTCTAAATTGAGGAGACCCACTGGTTAATTCAATTAAATCTTCTAGTTTTCTTTTTTTCATATCTGTGCCTTTCACAAATTACATTTTTAACCTTTTCATCGATTATAATAACGCCATCTCGTTCATTTGTCAATATATTTTTTGTAATTTCTCAAAACTACACTTTTGTAATATGTATCTATGCTTAGGAACAGTGTAAGTTATAGGATATAGTTGATTTATTAGATGGAGATAGAGAAAAGAATTATCCTACGGACAAAGATTTTAGTGATAATGGACACACTTTATTTCTCAATGCATCCAATGTAACAACTGATAGTTTTTTTGATGATACTCAATATATATCTGAAGAAAAGTCTAAAAGTATGAGGAATGGAAAGTTACAAAATGATGATATAGTAGTAACTTCTCGTGGTTCTTTAGGACATGTAGCATGGTACAATGCTGATATTATGGGCATTATACCATACGCAAGAATAAATTCAGGGATGCTAATCTTTAGAAGAAAAACAGATATCCATACATCTTACCTATAATGTTATACTTACAAATAGGAAGAGCACCCACTCCAAAGTGGATGCTCCCAGAATTGAGTTTAAGCTCTAGTTAAAGAGCACGCCTCTCCCGTTGGCAGACAGGAGAGGCATTTTTATTGAAGATTTTGCAAAACTTCTTCATATTTATCTGCTAAATAAATGTATAATATATATTTTTTATAAAGTTCAAATGTTTGACCAAAATACATTTTTAAATTTATTTTTTGTTCAAAGAAATTACGTTTTTACGCACTTTTTAACTAATTGTTTGACTAAAGTTTGACTAAAAATGTTTTTTATTTAAACAATTTAGTCAAACATTATTAACTAAAAACCATCTTGCACTCTGACCTTTTCCTTCATAATCTGCAATTCCATTTTTTTTCATTTCATTTAATAGATATGAAACCTTTCTTGCTTTTTGTTTTTCATCAAGAATATTCGGAAAAGAACCATCTAATATTTCTCTTAATTCACTCACTCTTGCCTTACCCATTGTTTCTAACGCATTTTTTAACAATTGTCTATATATATCATTTTTTAGTCCTTTATTTTTTACATATTCTGTAGGTGTTCCAACTATGGTTGCAACCTTATATGATACATAAATATTGGGAAATCTACCTTCAACTAATCCTAACTTTCGCAACATATTATAGTCGCCCTTTGAGATACCCTCTTTTTTTTGAACTTTATCTAATAAAAAAACTGTGTGCAAATCTAAATCTTCATTACTGTGCAATAATTGAGTATAATTTTTATCAAGAATCTTTCCATAAATTGTTACTTTGACACGATTTATATCATTCAAATCATAAGTTGGCAAAGGAAAACACTTATCACGTTGTACTTGATACATCATAGGAATCCCCATTGAATTTGTATCAATCATATATAGATTTACCATTGCATGACACAAAAATCCATTTCGATAATAAGGTGGTTTATACCCCTTTTCAAGTGCTTTTTCTATTGTTTCCGGTATAAAACTTCCTTCATTCATAAATATAAGTCTATCTTCAAACTCTTCAACATTAATCTTTCCTCTAAGCTGATAATTTGAATGTGCTATACAGTTATTCAAAACCTCTTTAACCACATCTGAATCATACTGATATACTTCATCAGGAAATAAAGTTTGCTGACCTGTAATATATCTATATTTTTCATTGCGTATTTTTGCATATACCTTGTCTACAGCAAGAAGTAATGGCATATCAAAGTGTTCATATGCTTTTATTGATCCATCACCATTATACAATGTCCATGTTATACGTGGTAAAAAACCATCAAACAAATAATGCGATTCTTCTTTCCCTAAAAGTATTAATGCAGCATTGGTAATCTTCCCCTTTATTAATATTCCGGCTTTATTAAGAATTTCTTTATATGACATTTTCTCTAATATTTCTGTTGATTTTTTTGAAGCTCTCTGTTTTTTGATAAATAATTCACATGCATATTTTACTGCTTCATCATCTAAATCATCCATATCCGCTTCATCCACAATTTCTTTTGACCAATCTACTCCAATTTGACTGCGAATAAGATCAACCTTATCCATAGAAAGAGGACATACATGTTCATCCTCTCTCGCATACGCTGCGCCATTCCATGTAGTAGGAATACCTCTTATAGCGGGCGGGATTTGAAAGGCAATCACCCTACTATTTCCTTTTTTTGTTTCGTAAATTTCCATAAATGTAAGTCTCTCATTAGTTCCACTTACAATTTCTTTTTTCAGATTTTGCAAACCACCATTTTCTCTATAATGAGTATTAACAACAGACTTATCATTGGCTATGCCAAATATAAGCCATCCTTCTTTCTTATCTCTTATATTTGCCTCATTACTAAGTGCGGAAAAATATTTACCTATATCCTTGAAAGAATAATTGCTTTTAGCCTCTTTAAATTCAACTACTTCATTTTCAAAGTTCTCTATAAGTTCATCCAACTTTAATTTTATTTCTGTTTCAGTATAAATCATATATATCATCCCTTTAAAAACAAATTACTTTTATAAGAAGATTATCATTTTATTTGTTTTTTTTCAATATATTATTTGTACAAAAATAAAACCTCAAAAAAATGTTGACATTTTAGTAACATAAAAATTGGGAAGCCAGTAAAATCAAGGCTTCCCTACTATTTTCCATTATTCCATCTCGATCGTTCCCGGCGGCTTTGAGGTGAGGTCATACATCACTCTGTTTACGCCCTTCACTTCATTTATTATCCTGTTCATTACTCGCTGCAATACCTCAAACGGTATATCCGTACAGTCGGCGGTCATGAAGTCGCTTGTGTTGACTGCACGAAGTGCGACTGCATAATCATAAGTCCTGAAATCACCCATTACACCTACCGAACGCATATTGGTCAAAGCTGCAAAGTACTGGTTTGGCTTGGTTTTGATTAAGCCTTCATCAAAAGCTTTATCTATCTCCTCGCGATAGATGAAATCCGCATCCTGAACCATAGCTACCTTTTCAGCGGTTATGTCGCCGACTATTCTTATGCCAAGTCCCGGTCCCGGAAATGGCTGACGGAACACAAGGTAATCAGGTATGCCAAGTTCAAGTCCGGCCTTTCTGACTTCATCCTTAAACAGCATACGTAATGGTTCAATTATCTCTTTGAAGTCCACATAATCAGGCAGCCCGCCTACGTTATGGTGACTCTTTATAACTGCTGATTTGCCAAGTCCCGATTCTATAACATCCGGATAGATGGTTCCCTGAACAAGGAAATCAACTGCTCCGATTTTCTTCGCCTCTTCTTCAAATACCCGGATAAACTCTTCTCCGATTATCTTTCTTTTATCTTCAGGTTCTGTAACACCTGCAAGCTTTATATAAAATCTATCCTGAGCATTAACTCTTATAAAGTTAAGGTCGTAAGGCCCGTCCGGTCCAAATACTGCCTCAACCTCATCTCCTTCATTTTTACGAAGGAGTCCGTGGTCTACAAATACGCAGGTAAGCTGTTTGCCTACCGCCTTTGACAAAAGTACTGCCGCAACAGAGGAATCAACGCCTCCGGACAATGCACAGAGTACCTTTCCGTTTCCGACCTTTTCACGTATCTCTTTTATGGTTGTTTCCACAAAGGAATCCATACGCCAGTCACCGGCGCATCCGCATACCTTATAGACAAAGTTACTGATCATCTTCTGTCCGTCCTCAGTATGCATTACCTCCGGATGAAACTGTGTTGCATAAAAGTTTCTGCTTTCGTCCTCCATAGCTGCCACAGGGCAGTCCTTGGTATGAGCAGTTATTTTAAAGCCATCCGGCACATTTGCTATGTAATCCGTGTGACTCATCCAGGTATTTATCTTAGCTGAAACACCATCAAACAGCTTGGAAGATGATTTATCTATAAACGTCTCTGTCCTTCCGTACTCACTTACAGGAGCAGTCTTGACCTCTCCTCCAAGGGTATATGCCATAAGCTGCGAACCATAGCATATTCCAAGTATCGGAACTCCTATATCAAATATTTCCTTTCCGTATCTTGGAGATGCATCATCATAAACGCTGTTAGGTCCTCCGGTAAATATAATACCCTTTGGATTCATTTTCTTTATCTCTTCAAGTGTAAGGGTATATGGATGTACCTCCGCATATACATTGCACTCTCTTACACGCCTTGCAATGAGCTGGTTATACTGACCGCCAAAATCAAGAACGATAATCATTTCCTTAGCCATTTTTTAGTCCTTTCTATCCTGCTGTGTGACAATTATACAAGCATTCTGCCACATTAGTGCGACACCATACCAGTCCTCTCGTCATTCCCTTTGTTATACTTTATTTTATCTCGCTTTTAATTATCTCTATCGCCTTATCAAGCTGCGGATCCTCATCATGTGGAAGATTGACTGCATTTTTTCTTCCGTCCGGAAGCTCGACCTCATAGTCAGGATCGATGCCAATCTTGTGAATATCATTTCCGCTTGGAGTGAAATATTTTGCTATAGTGAGCTTTATGGCTGTTCCGTCGCTAAGCGGTATAACCGATTGAACTATACCCTTACCAAATGTTGTTGTTCCTACAATCTTTGCCTTGCCGCTATCTTTAAGTGCTCCGGTAAATATCTCTGAAGCACTTGCACTGTTGCCATTTACAAGCACAACCATAGGCAAGTTAATCTGCTGTTCTTCATCTGATTCATAATCATTTAAAACTCGTCCATCTCTGTCTTCTACAGTAACGATGGTTCCTTCGCCCATGACATAATCACACATATCTGTAACAGCATTTAAAAGTCCACCCGGATTATCTCTCACATCAAATATCAAGCCCTTTGCACCCTGTGACTTTAAATCTTCTACAGCCTCTTTGAACTCCTTAGGTGTATTGTCATAGAACTGCTGTATCTGGATATAACCTATATTGTTGTCAAGCATCTCATGGTAAACAGAGTAATTTTCAACCACTCTTCTTACCATATCAAACTCAAGATAATCAGCCTCGCTTTGTCTGTAAACCTTGATATGGGCAGTTGTTCCTTCTTCACCACGTATCATATCCACGACAAGTGAAAGTTCCTGATCGGTAATCTCGGTTCCATCCACCTCAACGATTACATCCTCAGCTTGAATTCCCGCCTCTTCAGCCGGACTTCCCGGTATCGGTCTTACAACGGTAACTATCATATTCTCATCCTGAGTAACAACAGCACCTACACCTACATACTCACCGGAATCCTCTTCCATCAAATCATCATACTCTTCCTTTGTATAATAAACCGAATACGGATCATCCAATCCAGCCATTATGCCATCATATATGGCTTCCTCCTGCTTATCCGGATCCTTTTCAAAATAAAAATAACTGTCGATATATCTGTTTATCTCATCAATTTTTTCGTTTACAGCATCATCATCAAGTACATTTCCCGATGAGTCATTAGTATTAATATTTATGGAACTGCCGTCCTTTTTTCCATTTTTATCCTTATCCCACGGGGCTGTACATCCTGAAAGTCCAATAATCATAGCTGATGATATTATTATTGCTAAAACCTTTTTCTTCAATTTTGCCTGTCTCCATTCTTTTTATTATTTATATAAACAACTTAAAGCTTACAGGGCAAATATGCCCCATAAGCTTTTTTATTCCTAAAAAACATTTTACAGATATGGTTGTGGATCAACTCTGGTTCCGTTAATACGTACACCAAAGTGGCAGTGTGGTCCGGTAGAATATCCGGTACTTCCCGAATACGCAAT
Source organism: Lachnospiraceae bacterium (assembly GCA_017469405.1). GTDB lineage: Bacteria > Bacillota > Clostridia > Lachnospirales > Lachnospiraceae > Coprococcus_C. Next base: position 6,765 of record JAFUGL010000078.1, read on the forward strand.
AACCTGGCCTCTTGAAACATGGTCGCCTACGCTTACCAATCTCTGCGAATTATGCATGTATTCGGTAGCAACTCCGTTACCATGGTCTATAACTATATATTCTCCTGCAGAACTACTGTAATAAGAAGCAATTACTGTTCCGGATTCGCCTGCCAAAATAGGAGTTCCTATAGGACATGCTATATCAAGACCCTGGTGGATGGTTCCCCATCTTGCACCAAATGTGGATGTTATAATACCACCACTTGAAACCGGCCACTGGAAGTTTCCACCTGTATAATATATAGGAACATCAAGTCCCTGAACAGCGGCAGCTGCCTCTGCCTTTCTTCTTTCTTCCATAATAGCTGCAATCTGAGCATCGATACTATCCATATCCGCCTGATACTGGGCTATCTGTTCATTATAACCATCTATAGATGCATTATAATTGCTAATCTGTGTTTCTTTTCCTTCAATCATTATCTGAACAGCGTCCCTATCCTCAGTGAGCTGTTCCTCTATAACTTCAACCTCAGCAAGCTGGGAATTAAGCAACTCATTTGTATCGGAGATTTCCTGTTTTATATCTATAAGATCATTAAGCATCTTTGAATCGTAATCATAAACCTGCTCTCCGTACTCCTCCTGATTTACCATGCTTGATATATCGGATGATGTAAATACGACATCCAGATAGCTGTAATCATCATTTTCATAAGTATACTGAATTCTAAGTTTCATAGCTTCGTACTGATCTTGTTCCTTTTTTTCTGCCTCTTCAAGCTGAAGCTCGGTAACGGAAATAGCATCATTTAATTCTGTTTTCTGTGCTTCCAAATCATTTATCTGAATATTGAGTTCAGCCACCTGATTATCAAGCTCCTGAATAGCTGCAAGAATGTTATCCTTCTCGCTATCCATCTTATCAACTATAGCCTGTGCTTCCTGCTTCTTGCCTTCAAGATCTTCTTTTTGGCCTTCAAGGTCAGTTATACTCGTCGCATGAGCATTAATTCCCATAGAACCCACAAGTACAAATGCTAATGCAACTTTTAAAATTCTTCGCATCTTTCGCATCTTGACATTACTCCTTTTTTTTACACAATTACATGTTAAAATCCTACACCTTAAGGTGCTTTCTGGTTGTAAGAATACTACCTATTAAACCTAAACCTATACCTATCGCTGCAGATATAGGAATTAATACCGCAAACATATCTTTAATCGGTACAAAAGCAAAGTTATTGGAAATAACATTAAATCTGCCGACTACGTACGAAACTACATGATCATACAAGAGCCATACCAATGCAAGTGGTATAAGAGATCCAACAAGACCTATAACTACACCTTCAACTATGAACGGTGCCCTTACAAAAAAGTTTGTTGCACCGATAAGCTTCATGATTGCAATCTCTTCTTTCCTTACAGTTATACCTATAGTTATTGTATTACTGATAAGGAAAATTGATACAAATAAAAGTATGGCAATTATACCTATGGATGCATATCCAACAACACTGCTAAGTGCCTGTATACCATCTGCAGTAACCTCAGATGTACTTACTTTTCTAACTCCGTCAAGCGAACTAAGATAATTTACAAATTCAGCCTGATTGCTAAGATCCTTCATTGTTATCTCATAAGAAGCACTATCTTTAAGAGGATTATCTCCGGCAAAGGATGCCATAGCAGCCTCATAATTATCCTTATATCTCTTTCTTGCGTACTCTTCCCACGCCTCATCTGCTGAGATAAAGTCCATGGTATTAACCTCATCCCTCAGACGTATCTGTTCGCCTATAAGCTTAATCTTGTCATCGTCTATACCCTTGTCAAAGAACACTGAGATAGTAACTGTATTCTTAAGGTCATTCATAGCACTTTTGAAATTAACTATAATACAATAAAATATACCAAACAAAAACAAACATGAAACTATCGTTCCGATTGATGCAAGCGAGAACAACATGTTTCTTCTTATATTTTTAAGTCCCTGTCTTATACTATATAATAACGAACTAATCCTCATCTATATAACCACCTTTTTGCTCATCGCTTATTATTTCACCCTTCTTAAGAGTGATTACTCGTTTTTGCATCATATTAACGATTTCTTTGTTATGAGTAACAACTACAACGGTTGTTCCCTTTCTGTTAATGTCCTCAAGCAATCTCATAATTTCCCATGAATTCTTAGGATCCAGATTACCTGTAGGCTCATCGGCAAGCAAAAGTTCAGGTTTATTTACAAGTGCCCTGGCAAGAGCAACCCTCTGCTGCTCACCACCGGAAAGCTGCTTTGGATAAGATTTATACTTATCGGCAAGTCCGACAAGAGTAAGCATAGCCGGCACCTGTCTTCTTATAAATCTTGAAGGAGTCTCAACTACTCTTTGAGCAAATGCAACATTTTCATAAACAGTTCTGTCCTTCAAAAGTCTGAAGTTCTGGAACACAACTCCTATTCTTCTTCTAAGCTTAGGAATATTTTTTCTTTTAAGTTTATTGTAATCAACACCGGCAACCTTTAAACTTCCGGAAGTCGGCTCCATCTCCTTAAGCAAAAGCTTTATAAGTGAGGTTTTACCTGAACCACTTGAACCAACTATAAATACAAATTCTCCCGGCTCAATCTTGATATTGATATCATTTAATGCATATTTTTTTCCGCCCGGATATTTGTATTTTACATGATCTAATATTATCATAACAAATTATCTCCTGTTAAATTTCTTAGGTTTAATAAAATGAATTTCCAAATATTACAAATTTGTTACATTTTTGTTACATAAAGTATATCAAATAAGCAATATTGCTGTCAATGGTTAGTTATGTCAATTGCATATATCTTAATAAAATCTTAAAGATTTTAAATTCACATACCTCTATGCACAAGCAGCTCTATATTAAAAAGCATCTAAGCTTATGCACATCTATGTCCGGCTTATAATTAATACTCAAGCGAATCCATATACCTCATATACTTGGCAACCATAAGTGCAATCTTAAAGGTTATAGCATCCTCAAACACTCTCAAATCAAGCCCCGTACTCTTTTGAAGTTTATCAAGTCTGTAAACCAAAGTATTTCTGTGTATGTAAAGCTGTCTTGATGTTTCAGAAACATTAAGATTGTTCTCAAAGAATTTATTTATTGTTGTTATTGTCTCTTCATCGAAATCATCCGGTGATTTGCCGTCAAATATCTCTTTGATAAACATTTCACAAAGCTGTCTTGGCAACTGGTAGATAAGTCTTCCGATACCAAGGTTGCTGTATGAAATAATCTTCCTGTCACTATAGAAAATCTTTCCTACTTCAAGCGCAAGCTTTGCTTCCTTATATGATCGTGAAACTGCCTTTATCTCATTTACAATTGTTCCAAAAGAAACATTGACGGATGACATAGCTTCGGTATTAAGCATATCGACAATGACCTTTGCTGTCTTAGTCATATCGTCATAATTTTCGTTGGCCTTAACTTCCTTTACAAGTATTATATTTTTTTCATCAACTGCTGTTATGAAATCCTTTGATTTACTTGCAAATAATGTTCTTATAGTTTCTAATGCATTTGTATCTTTTTCATTTTTTGTTTCAATAATAAATACGACTCTTTTCACATCGGTATCTATGTGAAGTTTCTTAGCTCTGTTATATATATCAACAAGGAGTAAATTATCAAGAAGAAGGTTTTTGATGAAGTTATCTTTATCAAATCTTTCCTTATAGGCTACAAGCAGGTTCTGAATCTGGAATACAACCATCTTACCGATTACATAAACATCATCAGCCTCTCCCTTTACTAAAAGAATATATTCCAATTCATTCTCATCATAAATCTTGAAGAAATGGAATCCCATCATAACCTGACTTTCTGCCGGAGACTCTGCAAAATTAGATACAGCCTCTTCGCATTCGCTGACATCACGAAGTGTAGATGCCAAAACTTTTCCCTCTGTATCCATCACACAAAGGTCAGCTCGTGTAATGTTCTTAACTCCATCAATTGTATCCTGGAGTATCTGATTTGAAATCATTTAATCACTCCTCTTTCTAATATTTATCTTATTTTAAATAGCGAATAAATGTATATGAAAATTTAATTATTTCATAAAGTTTATCCGACTACTTTAAGATATAGCCATACATAGTATATTTTATAATAAAATTGTGAAAAAAAAAAGAGGAAATGCATAATTTTTATGCATTTCCTCGAAATATTTGATATTTAATTAATTCACTTAGAATTAGTTAGCTACAACTTCCTCAGTTTCCTTATCGAAGATATGTATCTTGCTTAAGTCAAATGCGAACTGAACTGTATCGCCAGGTCTTGCAGTTGTACGAGCATTAACTCTTGCAGTAATATCAAACTGATCGATAGTGAAGTATAAGTAAACTTCAGCACCAAGCATTTCGTAGATATTGATTCTTGCATCGATAACGCTCTCCGGTGATGACTCGATGAAGAGCTGCTCATCATGGATATCCTCTGGACGGATACCAAGAACAACTTCCTTATCAATGAAGTCACCTGCGATAAGCTTCTGAGCCTTAGCATCAGGTATCTTGATTGAGTGAGAACCAAACATAAGTAATACGTCTGCTCCTGACTTAACAACCTTACAATCAATGAAGTTCATAGGTGGCATACCCATGAATCCGGCAACGAATAAGTTGCATGGGTTATCATATAAGTTCTGTGGAGTATCAACCTGCTGTACAATACCATCCTTCATAACTACGATTCTTGTACCAAGAGTCATAGCCTCTGTCTGGTCATGTGTTACGTAGATGATAGTTGTCTGTAATCTCTGATGAAGCTTTGAAATCTCGACACGCATCTGTACTCTAAGTTTTGCATCAAGGTTTGAAAGAGGCTCATCCATAAGGAATACCTTTGGCTCACGGACGATTGCACGTCCCATAGCAACTCTCTGTCTCTGTCCACCTGATAAAGCCTTTGGCTTTCTGTCAAGTAAGTGCTCGATGTCAAGAATCTTAGCAGCCTCATGAACCTGCTTATCAATTCTCTCCTTTGGTACCTTTCTAAGCTTAAGTCCAAATGCCATGTTATCATAAACTGACATATGTGGATACAAAGCGTAGTTCTGGAATACCATCGCAATATCTCTGTCCTTTGGCTCTACATCGTTAACCATCTTATCGCCGATCCATAACTCACCTGAGCTTATGTCCTCAAGTCCTGCGATCATACGAAGTGTAGTAGACTTACCACATCCTGAAGGACCTACGAAGATAATGAATTCCTTATCTTCAATCTCAAGATTAAAGTCCTTAACAGCGTTAAAGCCGTTTGGGTAAATCTTGTAAATATTCTTAAGTGATAAACTAGCCATTTAAATTTTCCTCCTTAGATTAGCTAAATTTTTCTGACTCACGATATATCGATTTTACAACAGTTCACATTTAAAAACCATATAACTATTTACCAAAGAAGTTTAAAAATTATTGTGTAATTTGTATATCAAATATTTTTCGACACGGATTTTATATATTTTTAACAATATTTTATCTATGTCAACTAGGTAAGTTTTGTGAAACCTTCACCAAAAGCTTCATTAACATCGCTGATAAAACATAGTGATTTCGAGTCTATTCGACCTATCATTTGCTTTATTTTTACAAGTTCCCGACCGGACACCACGCACATTATCATTTTCCTTTCTCCATGGGTATATCCACCGACAATATTTATATATGAAACCCCACGTTTTAATGTATTTACAATGTAATCTGCAAGTTCCTGATGTGACGATGAAATTATATAAATCAGCTTAGATCTTTTGAACCCTTTAATTATATTATCAGATATTCTTGTTTCAATAATTAAAGCAATTACAGCATATATCCCTTTTACAATTCCAAAAAAACTGATTGCACATGTGATGATAATTCCATCTATAATCAGCATAATTTCAGGTATAGTAACATATTTTATCTTATTGCTTATCATAGTTGAAATCATGTCAACTCCACCCGAAGAAGCATCAGAGCTTAGGATAAGTCCAAGTCCCATACCCATAAAAAAGGCACCAATTACAACATTTACCGGAAAACTATCAGTTCTTAGATTAATGTTAGGGATAAATGCCAAAAAGAGTGAAAGCATAGCTGTAGCATAGACAGTTTTTATAAATGTCATTTTTTCAAAGGTTTTATATCCTAAAACAAAAAGCGGTATATTAACCAATGTATTCACAACCCACATCGGAACACCAAGAGTGTTGTTAAATATTACAGCTATACCTGTAACTCCTCCAACAACAATCCCAAGCTCATTAAAATATATAACAAGTGCAACAGACATAAGAAATGCCCCTATTGTTATTGTAACATATTGCTTGAACAAAATATTTTTTGCGACTTTATCTGCAATTATATTTACTTCTTTATTAATTATATTATTGACTCTTTCGATGCTTCTTCCGGCACTTTTTTGTTTGATTTTATTATTTCTGTTCATAAAAAACTCCTCATTATTAGTATGAGGAGTTTTAATCATTATATTCACTAATATATCATATCAAACAATCTGTTTTAAAATATAACATCTAATTTTGATGTACATCTTCATCTGCACTTACTGTCCATCGTTGTCTGCTCTTACTGTCCATCGTTGTCTGCACTTCCGATAATAATGACTATATCATATTCATCCGTCGATACTGATGCACCTTCCGTAACAGTACCAACCTCATAACTTGCTCCATTGAAGAACTGAACTAAATCCTGACCGACACCTTCCTCTTTTGCAATGACTCTGGTTGTATCCTGAAGTGTAGCAAAATCGGACGCAGTTGTGTAGACATATCCGTAATCGTTAAGCCTTCCGCACCATCTTCCTGCTAAGCCTGTGACATCAGTACTATTTAATATAAGTATATTTCGATTATATGATGTTCCATCTGCCGGTTCGGTTTGCTCCGGTACAGGTGCTTCAGTAACCGCTTCAGTAGCTGTTTCATAAAGCAAATCATCATGTGCCTCAACCTCTGTAAGTACATTGTCGCTTACCGTTGTAGTTGGTGTATTATCTGTTTTATCAGTTTTTAAAACCTTTATAATAAAGAAAATACCAAATCCTATTATCGCCAATCCAAGTATAATAACTACAGCCTTTAATAATATTGAAAAAAATAAGCCCGCAGCACTTTGCTTTTTCATAGAAAAATTACCTCCGTAAAATCTATAGTTTGTAGTATAGCAAAATTAGTTGTTTTTTTCAACCACTTTGAGATAACAACTACAAAGTTATCCAAATATACTCTTTGAATTTGCCCGGCTTGCCAATTCGTAGTATAATTATGAGCACAAGCAAAAAACAATTGTCAATGTAATCTTAAGGAAAGGATCAAACAATGAAAACCGCATTAATAACAGGAGCCTCAAGAGGCATAGGCCGTGCCTGTGCAATAGAGCTTTCTAAAGACTATGACTTAATTGCCGTTTGTTGCAAAGATAATACAGACAAATTAGAGGAAACAGCCTCATTTATTAAAAAAAACAACTGTGAGGTTATTACCTTTGCAGGTGATGTATCTGACTATGGTTTCGTATCCAATATGGTTTCTTCTACAATTAAAAAATCCGGCAAAATTGATACACTTATCAACAATGCCGGCATAGCTTCTATTGGATTGTTTACAGATGTCACTCCATCTGACTGGCATAATATGCTTGATACAAATCTTACATCCGCATACAACACATGCCACGCAATTGTGCCTCATATGATTCACGAAAAAAACGGTCACATAATAAATGTATCTTCTGTCTGGGGACTGGTTGGAGCTTCTTGTGAAGTCTGCTATTCCGCAACAAAAGGAGCGATTAACAGTTTCACAAAAGCACTTGCCAAGGAGCTTGCCCCAAGCAACATTTCTGTAAATGCAGTTGCTTTCGGCGCAGTTGATACCGACATGAATTCATGTCTTAGTGAAGAAGACAAAGTTTCTTTATGTGAAGAAATCCCCTTCGGACGTATGGCAAGCTGCGATGAGGCTGCACTTTTCATAAAAAAACTTTCAGAAATGCCAAACTACTTCACCGGCGAAGTTATCAAATTTGACGGCGGCTGGATATAAATTCCGGTTTATCGCACAAAGGTGGGTGCTGGGTACTGCTCATATAACTTCACACCAATTTAGTTTTTACAAACGGAAAGTATATGAATAAGGCTGATACACAACGTGCCATCGATTTGTTAAATCAATAAGCTCAAATCCTTTTTATTTGCACGAAAACGATGAACTCA
>JAFUGL010000079.1 GCA_017469405.1 Lachnospiraceae bacterium
CTTGTCACATGAGGTGACAAGGCTCACGCCCCACGACGCATTTTATTAAAAAATATAATTTGCTATTGACATAATTGAGTGAGTGTATTATTATACTATTGTACTAATCAAGTAATACAATAATACAGAGCAGATGTGGGAGGTGAGTTAATGGCATGGAAATTTGATAACAGTTCGCCGATTTATATTCAGATTATGGAGCAGATAAAGAGGATGATCGCAAGGGGAGAGCTAAAACCGGGAGACAGGGTACCGGCGGTAAGGGATATGGCTCTTGCAGCAGGCGTTAATCCCAATACCATGCAGAAGGCTTTATCGGAGCTTGAGCGGGCAGGAATTCTCATTTCAAACAGAACCGCAGGAAGGTTTGTGGCAGATTTAAATGATAATAATATAAACCTTAAAAATGATGCCGGTTATAAGCTTACAAAGAGTTATGTTGAAGGAATGAGAGAGCTTGGTTTTGAAGATGCGGAACTGGTTGATAAGGTTAAAGGCTTTATCGAAGGTTAAAGATATAATTGTTCAAAATATAAGATGCATAAGAAAGTGTATGAATATAGAAAAATTGATAATTCGTATATGAATGAACAGTATATTTGATAGCAAACAAAATGTATATAATTAATGATGTATTTAGTAATTAAAACGGAGGGAAAGAGAGTATGAGTAATCTCGTAGAGATATCCCAGGTTGAAAAGGGATATGGAATAAAAAAGAAGGTTTTCACAAACCTGAATTTAAATCTTGAGAGTGGCAAGATTATCGGTTTACTCGGTCCAAACGGAAGCGGTAAAACGACACTTATAAAGATGCTTGCCGGTCTTTTAAAACAGGATTCGGGTGAGATAATGATAGATGGACATAAGGTTGGACCTGAAACAAAGGCGGTTGTTTCATATCTGCCTGAAAGAACATATTTTAACGAAAGTTTGAAGATAAAAAATCTTGTAAATATGTTTAAGGACTTTTATAAAGACTTTGATGAAGAAAGAGCTTACCAGATGATGGGGCTTCTTAAGATTGATCCTGAAATGGTATTTAAAAAGCTTTCAAAGGGTAATAAGGAAAAGGTTCAGCTTATCATGGTAATGAGCAGACGTGCGAAGCTTTATCTTTTGGATGAACCTATAGCGGGAGTTGACCCTGCAGCTAGGGATTATATACTTCAGACAATTATTTCCAATTATGATACTGATGGAACGATTCTTATATCAACACATCTTATCCAGGATATAGAAAATATTCTTGATGATGTAGTGTTCATAAAAGAGGGAGAGATTGTATGTCATCAGAATGCTGATGCTTTAAGAAATGAAAGAGGTCAGTCAATTGATGAGATATTCAGGGAGGTATTCAGATGTTAGGAAAATGTATTAAAAATGAAATTGTAAACAGATATAAGCCTATATGTTTAGCATATATAGTGCTGCTTATTTACAGTCCGATTTTTTATCTTTTAAAGCCTGTTATGCATAATGTTAATAACACATATATAGGTATGTTTATCGGATTGATTATGGTAGCTTACGGATTGGTTGTTTTTGGAAATATTATCCTTATATTAATATATCCTATGGTGGATTTCAGAAACCGCGTATTTAAGGATCAGGGATATCTTACCAATACCCTTCCTGTAAAGACATCAACCATGATGATCGGAAGATTGATTGTAGATTTATTAACCTATATAAGTGCCGGAATTGTAATTCCTTTTGCGATTTGTTTATCTGAAATGGATTTTGGAATTTACAAGGATTTAATCCATTCTCTGTTTGACCTTATAGGTTATATAACTACAGATGTAACATATGTATGGATCCTTACACTTGTAATACTTATTCTTGTTACAATTCTTGCAGGTATGCTTTTGTCACAGTGGATGTTTAATGCTGCATATGCATTTGGACACGCTTTTTCAAATCATAAGAGAGTTATGTCTATAATAGGGATGGTTATATTATATTTATTATTCCAGATGCTTTCTGTATTACTCTTGTGGTTTTTATCAGAAACAGGAATTATGGAAGGTGTTAGAACAGAAATGGTTAATTATGTGACATATCCTGATATCGAAGGAATTAATCGCTTTTTGGGAGTTATAAGTATATTTGAGGTTCTTGCAACCGCAGGATTAGTCGCCATAACAAGCTGGCTTACAAAAAATAAATTAAATCTTGAGTAAATGCCGGTTTATCGGGGCAAGGGTCGGCAGGATATAAAGGGTGTAACTGCCGGAGTTAGTTCCCTTAAGGGTGCTTATCATATATATGGTCTTCGAAGGACACGCTTTCGCGAGGGTTTAGACGCAGGCTCACTAACCTCAATATAATTTCAGAAACAGGAAAAGGAAGCTTTTTTACATAAATGTAAAAGCTTCCTTTTCCTGTTTCTTCATTACATTTCGCTAAGTGAACGCGTCTCTAAATGGTCCTTCTAAAGACCTATATATGATTTCGCACCCATTTAGTTTATGAACCGGCAGTTACACCCATATCCTGCCGACACGCTGCGCGTGATGAATATGTGTTTATATACTTCTTATTTTGATTTTAAACATATGGCTATAGATTGGGGTGTTTTA
>JAFUGL010000080.1 GCA_017469405.1 Lachnospiraceae bacterium
CATAAAGAACCTCACCTGTTTTTATATCAAACATCTTTGCGATATTGCCATTACAAAAAGCAACTGCCTCCATAGGTGGAAGAGAGAGGAATTCATCATAGATATTAACCTCTGTACTTGTAAAATCATAATCCCATATCTTGTTTAAATCCTTCTTTTCATAGCACTCTATAAGTGTGTGGTCTGTTGAAAGATATGAGTTGTTAAACATTGAAACATTTGAATCTAAATCGCTTGTTGCATAGGCAGCTACAATATGTGATGCGTCAGCCCAGCATATATTCTTGATTCTGTCACCTGAAACGTCTGATAATTTTATATCGTTTGTTTTAAATGTTATTGTACCGATGCGATAGCTATCTCCAAAGTCGTTTGCCGTAAATGCAGCAGAGCTTTCATCAGGTGAAAGTGTAAAATCAGCATAACGAAGGTATGAGTCTCCGTCCTTTTCAGGGAAGGTATATTCCTTGCCCGGTTTTCCGTCTGATGCACTTAAGGTTATAAGTTTAGTATTGGATACATTTAATAATATTTCTCCGTCACTTTTAAGCATAATGTCATCATAAGCAAAATATCCTTCAGACAGGCTGTAGCTCCAGCTTTCATTTCCGGATTCTGAATTGTAAAGAGTAGCCTTTTTACCGGTCCATATCAAAAGTTTATCATCGGATATAAAGGACATGCCGATGATTTCAGTGTTAATATTATCAATAGAAAACATTTCATTATGAGAAGCTGTCTTCCATACCTTTACATTGTCTGATGAATCTCTTGCTGCAAGATAGGTGCCATCAGGTGAAATCATAAATTCCAAGATAGGATTTGGCATCTGATAACTCCATTCGGCATATATGTTGTTTCCGCTAAGCGAAGTATATGCAAGTGTTGCATCGGTAAGTGCACGTATTGCTTCGGCGGTAACCGGTCTTTCATCATTTTTATCCGACGGAAGTGCCGCAAGGGCAAGTTGAATAGCCGTCATTCTTTGCTCATTTTTAAAGAACTGTTCGGATTCGGAAGCAAGATAACGGGACTGGTTTCTTAATGATTCAAGATAGTTCTTTTTAATTTGGTTGCGACTATAAAGCATATATCCGCTAAATGCCAGTGCAAGGGCAAGAAAACAGGAAAAGGCAAGAGTAAGACGTCTCATTTTATACTGCCTTTGTCTGTTCATAAGCTCATCATAGGAACAGCCGATAACTGCACTTGCAAGTCTCGGAAGCTCTGTTTTATTTGCCTTTTTTATTGACTTACGATAGTCGCAGGAGAGCGGTTCAAGTGGAATTCTGATAGTTTGTTGCTCGCCATTATCATTAGTTACAATGCGATTTTCATGAAGCAGGATTTCGGGTATTACATCCTGAGGTTCGCCGTTTACCAAGACAGTAAGAATCTGTCTTGGAGAATGGTTCCTTAAGAAAAATTCAATTTCGCGTGGAACCCACATGGATTCCTTGGTATTGGTAGAGCAGATAACTATAAGGTAATCGGAATGCTCAAGTGCATAAGCTATATTTTCACTTAAGTCACTTGTTATAGGAAGCTCCTCCTTATCTCTGAATATTCGCTCTATACGTTTTTTGCCGGTTTTTTTCTTGATTTTTCTTGGAATATGAAAGTGCTCAAGTCCGTGTTGTACGGCCTCCGCAACCTTTATATCTTCCTTGGCATGCTTATATGATATAAATGCATTGTAATGTTCTATCATAAAATCCTCCCCATATGTGACACGGGGCGTGAACCTTGTCACATTTGATTAATTACGACTGCACATAAAATATGTACACGCATAGCTCGCTGACGCTCACGCTATGCTTAGCACATTTTTATGTGCAGTCTGTTAATTTCATCTTATATAATGTGACAAGGTTCACGCCCGTGTCACATGCCTGTCCATTTTGATAATCTCTAATCGTAACGCTCGTCGATTACACGTTTTGTTTTCTTTTCACTTCTTGGAAGCACACCGATTTCGACTACCTTAACGATAGGGGTGAAGCCGATTTTGCTCTTTACCTTTTCTGCGATACGTTTGCTTAATTCGTTGAAGTCAACAGAGCCGTTGGTTTCAACATATATACGCATGGTATCCTTGCCGTCAAGGTGTGAGATACGAATCTGGTATTCACTGGATATCTCGGTAAATGTGCCGAGTATCTCTTCAATCTGGCTTGGGAATACATTTACACCCTTAATCTTCATCATATCGTCTGTACGGCCCATGATGACATCTATACGAGGATGCTTGCAGCCGCATGGACATTCGCCCGGTACGATTCTTGATAAATCATGAGTACGATATCTGATAAGCGGTGCGCCTTCTTTGACGAGAGTAGTGATAACTATTTCTCCAAGCTCACCGTCAGGAACATTTTCTCCTGTTACAGGATCAATTATCTCAAGATAGATATAATCATCCCAGTAGTGCATAGCGGTTTCGCCCGGACAGTTGATACCGATACCCGGACCGTATATTTCAGTAAGACCGTAGATGTCGTAAAGCTCTATACCAAGCTCATTTTTGATGCTTTCACGCATCTTGTCGCTCCAACGTTCTGAACCGATTACACCTTTTTTAAGATGAATCTTATCCTTGATTCCACGCTTTTTTATTTCTTCTGCGAGTAAAAGAGCATAGGAGGATGTGGAACAAAGAACTGTACTCTTTAAAGCCATCATCATTTCAAGCTGTTTGTCTGTATTACCGGGACCCATAGGAATTGCCATAGCGCCAAGCTTCTCACAGCCAAGCTGGAATCCTATACCTGCAGTCCAAAGACCGTATCCCGGAGTTATATGTATTCTGTCCATGTTGGTTATACCTGCCATCTCATAGCAACGCTTGAACATTATAGCCCAATCGTCGACATCCTTTGCAGTATAAGGAATTATAACCGGCTTACCTGTGGTACCCGATGAAGAATGAATTCTTACAATATCTTCCTCGGAAGCTGTCATAAGACCAAGCGGATATGCATCACGCAAATCCTTTTTCTCTGAAAAAGGGAGCTTAGTGAAATCCTCCGGTGAGCTTACATTGCTTATACCGGCTTCCTTAAGCTTTTTTCCGTAGAAGCTTCCCGATGCTTCCAAAGCCTTGATTCTATCATTTACCTGTGCCAATTGTTGTTCTGAAATTATCATTTTTTCGTATTTCCCCCTTTAGTGCATTTTATAAAATCCATTATATAAAGAAATCGGTTATTTTTCAATTAAATTATAAACAGAAGTTTAGATGGTTATAATGTATTTTATTTAGAACATGAGAAAAAGTTATTGACGATTAACCTGCTATGATATATTTTTGAATTGGAAAGAATTTTATTGTTACGGAGGATATTTAAACATTATATGGACATTTTCAGTATTCTTGAGTTAATTGGCGGGCTTTCTTTGTTTCTCTATGGCATGACCACCATGGGAGATGGTCTTAAGAAAGCTTCAGGTGGGAAGCTTGAAATTATCCTTGAAAAATTCACAGCCAATAAGTTTATGGCAGTTATTCTCGGAATGGTAGTTACTGCAATCATGCAGTCCTCATCGGCTACAACGGTTATGGTAGTCGGTTTTGTTAATTCCGGCATTATGGCTCTTTCCAATGCTGTAGGAGTTATACTCGGTGCTTCCATAGGTGCGACTATTACACCTTGGTTACTCAGTTTGTCCAGCATCGAAGGAACAGGAACAATCCTTAAGCTTTTGAAACCGACGGTATTTGCACCTATTATTTCTATAATAGGTGTGGCAATCCTTATGTTTGGTAAAAAGGAAAAGAATAAAAATGTAGCACAGATTATGATAGGTTTTTCCGTGATCATGTTTGGTATGAGCATGATGTCCGGTGCAGCGGCTCCTTTATCGGAGGTACCACAGTTTAAGCAGCTCATGTCTATGTTCTCAAATCCTATACTTGGTCTTTTGGTGGGATTTTTGCTTACGGCAGTTATCCAGTCCTCATCGGCAACTATCGGTATCCTTATATCTCTTTGTGCGACCGGTATGATTACCTATGCGACGGCTATCCCTATTGTACTTGGTGCCAATATCGGAACCTGTGCAACTGCTATGCTTTCAAGTATAGGTGCAGGCAAAAATGCAAGACGTTCGGCATTAATCCACCTTTACTATAATATAATTAAATCAGTTACATTTATGATAATATTTTATAGTATCAACAGCTTTGCGGAATTTGAACTTTTAAATAAAACCGCACACGGTACGGGTGTTGCTTTGTTTGATACTTTATTAAGTATCGTAGCGGTTATCGTTTTCTTTCCATTTTCAGGTTTGTTGGAAAAGCTTGCTTATCTTACGATTCCGAGAACCGAGGATGAGAGCAGGGATGATGACATGAAAAAACACATTTCCAAGATGCTTGATGACAGATTTTTAAATACACCTGAATTTGCCTTGAGTCAGTGCAAAACTGCTTGTATCGAGATGTCACGATATGCAAAGGACGGATTATTTGAGGCGATAGATATGATAGGCGCATATGATGAAGCTGTTGCCGAAAAGGTGTTATACTATGAGGATCTGGTAGACCATTATGAGGATGTGCTTGATAATTATTTTGTAAAGCTTTCGACAGCGCATCTTTCACCGAAATCCTCACAGCAGCTTGCTGTGCTTATGCATAGCATATCCGATATAGAAAGAATTTCCGACCATGCGATTAATATCTCGGATTCTGCCAAGGAAATGAGTGAAAAGGAGCTTGCATTTTCCAATAAGGGAGTAGAGGAATTTGCGGTATTTACACAGGCGGTTAAGGATATAGTCAATATGACCTTCCAGATTTTTGAAGATGAAAATATGAGCTACGCGCTTAACGTAGAGCCTTTGGAGGAGCTTATAGATGATTTGTCTGTTGAGGTTCGTAAACGACATATGAAGAGACTTCGTAAGGGCAAATGTTCTGTTGAGATGGGCTTTGTGCTTGCTGATCTTATAACCAATTATGAGCGTATATCAGACCATTGCTCCAATATAGCTCTTAATGTGCTTCAGACAGATGAGGAAGGCTATGACATACATGAGTTTCAGGAAAATCTCAATGCTGAAAATGAGGACTTCTACAAGAAGATTGATGAGCTTAAGGATAAATACAAGCTGCCTGTTATTGTAAAGAAGTCAGAGGAGGCAAAGAAGGCGGAAGACGGAATAAAAGACGGAGAAGTAAAAAACACAGAGGAAAGTGACGTTTTCGCAGAAGCTGAATTAACAGGTAATGATAGTAAAAAGAAGACCGGTAAGGAAAGTAAGAAACAAGCTGATAAAGCTGGTAAAGAAAGTAAAAAGCAAGCAGATAAGGCTGATAAGGAAAGAAAAAAGAAAGAAGAAAAGGCTGAAAAAGAGAAAGAAAAGGCAGAAAAGAAGAGTAAGGCTGAAAAGAAGGAAAAGTCTGAAAAAAAGAGTAAGGATAAGGAAAGTAAGAAAGAGAAGAATACAGAAAAAAAGGATAATGATAGTAAAGAAAATAAAGAGAAAAATTCTAAAAGTAAGAATGATTAAAAAAGAAGAATAAGTGGATATTGGCTAACAGGAGAAAGAGAAAAACCCGAATTTATAGCCAGATATGAGAAAAAACAAGAAGAATAAGCTAATATCGGCTAACAGAAAAAGGCAAAAAGTGTGAATTTATAGCCGGATAAGAGAAAAAACAAGAAGAATAAGCAAAATTTGGCTAACAGAAAAAGGCAAAAAACCAGAATTTATAGCCGGATAAGAATTTAGAAATAGTAAAGAAGAAAGGAAGAGAAAATATGGAATTTAAAACAGATATTTTTAAGACGTTTGATAAGAAGTGGGCGCTTCTTACTGCAGGCAACAAGGAAAGCTTCAATATGATGACGATAAGCTGGGGTGGACTCGGAACCTTATGGAATAAGCCTGTGGCAACAGTGTATGTAAGAACCTCAAGATATACACATGACTTTATGGATAATAATGAATATTTTACCATAAGCTTTTTCCCGGAGAAGTATAAAAGAGTGCTTGGTGTGCTCGGTTCAAAATCAGGCAGGGACATGGATAAGATAAATGATTCAGGACTTACTGCCAAAGAGCTTGATGCTTCTATCAGCTTTGAAGAAGCAGAGGTAACTCTTGTATGTAAGAAGCTTTTTAAACAGGAATTAGCGGTAGCCAATATGCCGAAAGAAATTGCCGAAAGCTTATATTCGGGTGATGCACCTCATGATATGTATATAGGTGAGGTTGTTGGAATTATAGAGTAATATATTATATTATGGGGACAGGTACGTGTGACAAGGTGCCTGTCCCCGTGTCACATAAAAAGATAGGAGTACTTAATAATTGAGAAAACACTTTATTGATATTTTAAGATGGATGGTGATTATTCCGTTTCAAAAAATTTTTGAAACTTTTTTCATTTTAAAAATGTTTTACTTTTGGATAAATTTTAGGGCATAGTTAATTGAAACATTATAATATGCAGACTTGCCGGATAGACAAAAGGAGATTATAACAATAAAAACACAAGTTAACGTTACAATTTTTTGAAAAAATTAAATATTTGTAACGTTAACTTGTATTTTTTGCTTATTTGAGTTATTATAAACGTACAAATAAGGAAGGTGAGTTATAAAATGAAATTATTTGTAAGAGAAAAGTATTTAAAAAAAATAAGAGGATTCTACCATAGCGAGGATATTATAAAAGTTATTACGGGTGTTAGAAGATGTGGCAAATCAAGTATGATGGAAATGATAGCAGATGAGTTGCGCAACTCTAATGTACCGGAAAGTAATATTATATTTATTAATTTGGATATTAGGGAATATAGAAAGGTAAAAACGGCAGATCAATTAGAACAGGTAATTGATCAGAGAATACAAAAAGAAGGCTTGAATTATATTTTTATTGATGAAATACAAAACGTAAAAGGATTTGAAGAAGTTATAAATGGATTTCGTGAGGACGGTAATTGTTCGATTTTTATTACAGGTTCTAATTCTTATCTGTTGAGTGGTGAATTGATAACAAAACTAACAGGGCGTTATATTGAATTTGAAATCTATACATTAACTTTTGAAGAATATGAACAAATGAAAGTGTTTTATGGTTATCAATTAGATTCAAATCCTGCAATTGAGCTTCGAAATTTTATTCTTGAGGGTGGTTTTCCGCGGACGGTAAGAATTGATGGCTTGGAAGATAAAAGAAGTTATACAAAGAGCGTAGTAGATGAAATATTTGATAAGGATATCCGAAAACGAGTAAAAATAAGAAATAGAGAGTCCTTTGAAACAGTTAGGCAGTATATTATAAATAATTTCGGGTCGACAGTCAGCATAAAAAATATATATGAAGATTTAAGAAAAAATGGTCAGATTATTAGCCGACAAACAGTTACAGTATATATTAAGGCATTGACTGATGCAAAAATATTATATGAATGCAACAGATTTGATTTAAAATCCAGAAGATCTCTATCAGGTGAGAAAAAATATTATCTGGGAGATTTGAGTTTTTATTATGCTTTAAATACTGATAACAGAATTAATTACGGTCCGGTTCTGGAGAATTTAGTGTATTTTTATACAAGAAGTATGGGTAGTGAAGTTAGTGTTGGAAAAATTGGTAAGCTGGAATGTGATTTTATTTTACGAAATAAAGCAATGGATTATTCTTATGTTCAAGTGGCATATACTATTGCATTGAGCAAGGATACCGAAGACAGAGAATTTCGAGTTCTTGAAAAGATAAAAGACAATTATCCTAAATACGTGATAACAACAGACTATCTGCTTCAGGAACGCAATGGTATTAAGCATGTTAACTTAATGGATTTTATGAAAGAAGAAAATGTTTTTTGAATTAGCAAAATAATAAAAAATTCATTTTAAAATATTTGTATATTGTATTTTCCAAGTATTTATTCCCTTTCTTGACCGAAAAACGTAAATTAGGTATAATGTCTAATAGTTATGTGCTTTATAAAACAATATAAAAATCAAGGTGATTATATGGCAAAATTTTATGCTGTAAAGGTAGGTAAAACTCCGGGAATTTATCTTACATGGGACGAGTGTAAGGACAATGTAAACGGGTTTCCGGGTGCATTATATAAAAGCTTTAAAACCGTTGAAGAAGCGGAAGCTTATGCAGGGGTAAAGTTTGATAAAGAAAAGCTAAAAAAGGTTGAGAATGAAGATCCTGCAAATGAAAAATCAAAAGATAAATCAGAAGTTAATAGCATATCTTTGAGTGGCAAGTCAGCCTGCTATGCTTTTGTGGACGGTTCCTTTAATGTTGCAACAAATATATACGGATACGGAGGATTTCTTGTTGTAGATAATGAAAAATTCATCGTTCAGGGTTCGGGCGATGATGAAGAGTTGGCAGCCATGAGAAATGTAGACGGCGAGATAGAAGGTTCTGCGGCAGCAGTTAAACTTGCTATAGAAAAGGGTGTTAAGGAGCTTGATATATACTATGATTACATGGGTATAGAGATGTGGGCAACCGGAGCGTGGAAGAGAAATAAAAAGGGAACTGTTGCTTACTATGAATACATGCAAAGCATCAAGGATAAGATAAAGCTTAATTTTATCAAGGTTAAGGGACACTCTGGTATAGAAGGAAACGAGGAAGCCGACAAGCTTGCCAAGGAAGCAGCGGGGATTACATAAAAAATAATAGAAGATAATTGACAATTTTCATAAAGTTATAATATTAAATTTTATAAGATAGAATTCAAAACGATTTACACAAAAGGACATGATTAAATATGAAAGAATTATTAATGGGAAATGATGCCATAGCACTTGGTGCGATTATGGCAGGAGTTAAGGTGGTTGCCGGATATCCGGGCACACCATCCACAGAGGTTTTGGAAACCATAGCAAAGAGAAATCCGGGCAAGATACATGTAGAGTGGTCTACCAATGAAAAGTCTGCCCTTGAAGTAGCTGCCGGAGCAGCATATACGGGAGCACGTTCGATAGTTACCATGAAGCAGGTTGGATTAAATGTTGCTTCAGATCCGCTTATGAGCCTTAATTATGTAGGTGTAAAGGGCGGAATTGTTGTATATGTAGCTGATGATCCGGGTCCTATATCCTCACAGACCGAGCAGGATACAAGACATTTCGGCAAATATGCAAAGATTCCCGTATTTGATCCTGCCACACCGGAGGAAGCATATGAAATGATACAGGATGCATTTTCTTATTCCGAAAAGTATGGCATGCCTGTTTTCTTTAGAGCAACTACAAGGGTTTGCCACAGCTGTGCAACCATTGATGTGGGAGAATTCCCTGAACCGACAGAGGGCGAAGGATTTATCAAGGATACTTCAAGATGGGTTATATTTCCTAAACTTTCTTATGAGAGTAAAAAGAAGCTTGAAGCAAGAGAGGTAGAGCTTGCGAAGGAATTCTCAAAGTTAAAGTACAATTTTACTACAGGCACAGGCAGGATAGGAATTGCCTGTGGCGGTGTAAGTCGTGCGTATGTGTGTGAAGCTGTAAATGATTTGGATGAAAATAAAGATATATTCAGTATATTTAATGTCGGAACACCGTATCCGTTTCCGGAGGACGCAGCACTTGAATTTATAAAAAGTATTGATAAGCTTATATGTTTTGAGGAGCTTGACCCTGTTATCGAGGATGCATTTACATACCTTTGCGGAAAGCATAATATAAAGCTTGATATACTGGGTAAGAGAACGATGGATGTACCTAATGCAGGTGAGCTTGGTGTTGTAAGTATAACAAAGATCCTTGCCGGGCTTATAGGTAAGGAATACACGGAATCACAGGAAAGATTTGCGGATTTGCCGGATATACCGGGCAGACCTCCGGTGCTATGTGCAGGTTGTCCTCACAGGGCTTCATTTTATGCGGTAAAGCAGGCTATGAAGGGAAGGAAAGCAATTTTCTGCGGAGATATAGGTTGTTATACTCTCGGCAATGCAGCACCTCTTGATATGACAGATACCTGTCTTTGTATGGGTGCAGGTATAACCATAGCCGAGGGACTTGATTATGCTGAGTTTGATAAGGATGACAGAAGCGTTAAATTTGCATTTGTCGGAGATTCCACATTTTTTGCTTCGGGAATTACCGGAGTTATAAACGGTGTATATAATAAGGCCAATATTGTAGTATGTGTGCTTGATAATTCAACTACAGCCATGACCGGACATCAGCCTCATCCGGGTATAGGCAAGACTATGATGGGTGATGTATCCAATGCCATAAGTATACCTAAGGTGCTTTCCGCAATTGGTTTAACCAAGGTTGTAACGGTTGATCCGCTTAATCAGGAGGAGGCAATAAATGCTGTTAAGGAACTCGCTGATTTACCGGGAGTTAAGGCGATAATATTTAAGTCACCTTGTGTCGCTATTGTAAAGACAAAGAAGTCAGCAAAGGTCGACAGGGATAGATGTATAGGATGTAAGAAATGTATAAATGAGCTTGGCTGCCCTGCACTTTATATGAAGGATGGCAAGGCTTGTATAGATAAGGCATTATGTACGGATTGCGGACTTTGCAAAACCGTATGTCCTGTAAAATGTATAAAGGAGGAAGCGTAGTATGAAGAGCTTATTACTTTGCGGTGTCGGCGGACAGGGTACTGTGCTTGCCTCAAGAATACTTGCACAGGCAGCTATGGAGGAAGGAAAATTTGCAAGGACTGCCGAGACCATCGGTATGGCACAAAGAGGAGGATGCGTTGTCAGTCATGTAAGGATTGACAGCAAGGATTGTTCGCCTCTTGTACCGCTAAAAAAGGCAGATATACTTATAGCATTTGAGCCGGGAGAGGCAGTAAGAAATCTTCCGTATCTAAAACCGGAGGGTATAGTTATCGTCTGTGATAATCCTATATGTCCGGTAACGGCTTCCCTTGCGGGAATTGAGTATGACAGCCGCAAGATGATTGATTATATAAAGTCAAAGGTAGAAAGAGTTATAGTTGTCGACGGCAATAAAATATGTGAGGAATGTGGCTCCTCCAAGGTTGTAAATGTGGCTTTGGTGGGTACAATTATAAAAACAGGAGCCGCAGAGCTTTCGGAAGAGTCTGTAAAAAAGGTCCTTAAAAGTAAGCTTAAGCCGGAGTTTATAGATATGAACATGAAGGCTCTTGCTCTTGGTATGGAGTATGTATAAGTTTAATTATTTAATAGATATAAATGATATATGATCATTAGTTTATAAAGTAAAATTGTTTAAATTTTATTGAAGATTTATATGGAAAAAAGAAAAGTTATATATTATGAAAATGAATTAGAGGATGAATTTGCAAAGGCAAAAATTGATGCCAGAAGGATAGATGAAAGCTATGATTATGACGGAGGTATCGGAAGAAGGATAGCAAGATTTATCATCTACGTAATATTTGCAAAGCCGATTGCTTTTTTATATCTTAAGCTTGTCTACGGTCACAGGATAGTGAACAGGCAGGTTATAAAGGAGCATTTAAAAAAGAAGGAAGATAAGGGCTTTTTCCTATATGGCAATCATACCAATGCGGGTGCCGATGCACTTATACCGTCCATGATATGTATGCCTAAAAATGTATCGGTTATTGTTCATCCCGATAATGTTTCCATGCCTATATTCGGACATGTAACACCGTGTCTTGGTGCGATTCCGCTTCCGGATGATAAAAAGGCTATGATTAATTTTATGAAGTCTCTTGAAAGGCATGTATGTAAGATAAAGGATTGCATAACCATATATCCTGAGGCTCATATATGGCCGTTTTATACACATATCAGACCGTTTACGGATAAATCCTTTGGGTATCCGGTAAAATATAAAACACCTGTTTTTTGCTTTACCAATACCTATCAAAAGAGATTTTTTTTCGGTGGTGTAAGGATGGTTACTTATGTTGACGGACCGTTTTATCCGGAGGATAATGTCCCGGTTGTTGAAAGCAGAAAGCTGCTTCGTGACAGTGTGTATGATATAATGGTCAAGCGAAGTGAAAAGAATACGGTTGAAAAGGTTCGTTATATAAAAAAGACGGATTGATATAATTATTACAGATAACGGATTGATATATTTTTCCGGATAAATTATTGATAGTTAAGTAAAAAAATGATAAGTTATAAAAAGGGTTTGTTATGAATATACTATATGCCGGTAATTATAAGGTCTTTGACGGAGTTATGACAAGTATGCTGTCTATTTTAAAGCGTACCAAGGTCAAAGAACCATTTAATTTTTATATACTCACAATGGATGTTTCCTTTATCAAGGAGGAATACACTCCAATCACAAAACGTCAGATAGATATACTTAGCCAAGCGGCTAAAAAATACAATTCCGATAATGAGATAAAATGCATAGATGTGACGGATATTTATAACAGGGAATTTGCGGGCAGTCCAAATGAGCAGTGCTATTGTTCACCTTATACGCTTATAAGGCTCTTTATGGATATGCTTCCCGATATACCGGATAAAATTCTTTACCTTGATGCAGATATCATGTTTAACAGGGATATCGCACTTCTTTATAATCATGATGTTTCGGATTATGAGTATGCGGCAGCTAGGGATCACTATGGAAAATACCTCATATATCCCAATTATATCAATGCAGGCGTGCTTTTGTTTAACATGAAAAAATGCAGGGAAACAGGATTATTTGAGAAGGCAAGGGAGCTTATTAAGATTAAGAAGCTTACCTTTGCGGACCAGAGTGCCATAATCAGAAGTACCACGAAAAAGAGGATGCTTCCACAGAAATTTAATGACCAGAAGTTTTTGCATAAATCAACTGTGGTAAGGCATTTTTCAAAGAGACTTTTTTATCTTCCGTATCCACATACGGAAAATGTAAAGCAGTGGCATATCGACAGAATGAAAAAGGTTTTTAGGTATAACCAATTTGATGATATTTTAGACGAATATTTAGACTGGAAGGAGAAGTTGGAAGATGAGCAGCCTTAATTTTATGGATAGAAGATTGATGAAAAAGAGTCGTTTAATCCCTGTATTTTTTGCAATTGATGATAAGTATGTTAAGTATTTTGCGGCATGTCTTAAATCGCTTATCAATAATACAAGTCCTGAAAATCAATACAACATACATATTCTTCATGAGGATATAACCAATCAGAATCAGGAAAGAATAAAGGAGATGGAAACTGAAAATGTTACCATCAGCTTTGAAAATGTAACAAAAAGAATTGAAAAGATAAGAAAGAAGCTGTCTATAAGGGATTATTATTCATATACAACTTATTACAGAATGTTTATAGCGGATATGTTCCCGCAGTATGATAAGGTCCTATATCTGGATGCGGATATAATTGTTTTGGATGATGTTGCAAAGCTATATCAGTATGAACTCGGAAAAAACTATGTTGGAGCTGCAAATGAACAGGTTATGGTAAATCATGATATCTTTGGCAGTTATGTTGAACAGGTGCTTGGTATAAGCAGGATGGCTTATTTTAATGCCGGAGTTCTGGTTATAAACAGCAGACAGTTCAGGAGACAGAACATTTTACAAAAATTCGTAGATTTGATAAATGAATATACCTTTGTAGTTACACAGGACGAGGATTATCTTAATATCATATGTCAGGATAAGATACTCTGGATCGATAAGAGGTGGAATTATCAGACTTCAGATCCGGTTGACCGCGATTTAAAGGATGTTAGTATAATTCACTATGCCTATGCGGTTAAGCCTTGGCACAGTAAGGGTATAAGAAATTCAAAGATATATTGGGACATTTCCAAGGAAACCATGTTTTATCCGATGCTTAAAAAGGAGTATGACGAGCGTACGGCGGCTGACAATAAAGCCTTTGATGAGGTCGGAGAAAGACTTGAGCATATCGCTATAGACGAGATGCAAAGGGAGGATAATTACCTCCACAAATATCTTGGTATAGACCAGCCTAAGATAACCAGACAGGATATCATAAAGAAGATAGAACAGTACGAGAAGGAAGGCAGATTTGACGAGGATGTGGAGGATGATCCACCGGGAAGAGAGCTTATGCCTGATGAGGTTGACTATCTTAGAAAAAATATGTCCAATCGTATGAGAACCAGATATGCCTTTAGGCTTGCAAGGTGGTTTCTCAATACTATGATAAGGAAAAAGCAGTTTATCATAAAAGAGATAAAGGGTATAGAAAATTACAGAAATCTTAAGAGCGGTGCAATTATTACCTGTAACCATTTCAATGCCATGGACAGTTTTGCCATGCATATAACTTATGAAAAATCAAGACAGAGAAGACGTAAGTTCTTTAGAATTATACGTGAGGGAAACTATACCAGCTTTCCGGGCTTTTACGGTCTTTTGATGCGCAACTGTAACACACTTCCATTAAGCTCCAACAAGGAGACTATGAAGAAGTTTATAAAGGCTGTGGATACAATACTTCAAAAAGGACATTTCATACTTATATATCCTGAACAGAGTATGTGGTGGA
This sequence comes from Lachnospiraceae bacterium, assembly GCA_017469405.1. Taxonomy (GTDB): domain Bacteria; phylum Bacillota; class Clostridia; order Lachnospirales; family Lachnospiraceae; genus Coprococcus_C. Next base: position 14,449 of record JAFUGL010000080.1, read on the forward strand.
ACTATAAAAAGCCGAAGCCTTTAAAGAAGGGCGGATATACCTTTGCGGCAAAGAATAATGTTCCTGTGCTTCCTTGTTTTATAACTATGGAGGACAGTAATGTGCCGGGTGAAGGCGGACTTCCGGTTCAGGAATACACTATCCATGTATCCGAACCTATTTATCCGGATCCTGATAAGAGCCGCGCAGTCAATGTAAAGGAAATGATGGATAAAAACTATGCCGTATGGAAGGAAATATATGAAACAACCTACGGAATACCGCTTAAATATACTTGTGATGAATAAGGTGGTGCTAATTTATGCAGACAAGCTGCGATACATGTGCATATTTTGCATATGACGATGAATATGAAGAGTATTATTGTGATGTCAATATGGATGAGGACGATTACGGACGGCTTGTGTCGAGTAACTTCAAAGGCTGTCCGTATTACAAGGACGGAGACGAATACAAGGTTGTGAGACATCAGATTTAGAAACTTATATTTACTTTATCTCAAAGACAAGGATGCGGTATCTTTTATCATCCTTTGCGATAGTATCCCTGCAGTCTATATCCTTGATCAGATTAAGACCGGGTACGGAGGACAGAAACATTATATATTCCTCTGTCAGATAGTAAAATATAAGTTTTATATTTCTTTGTTTTTTATTATAAGATTTAAAAATATTGGTAATTACCTTTTGCATAATTTCTATGGAAAAAGGGCGGAAAAAGAAAAATGTATCCATTTGTGCCGGGATAAAGTAATCCTCGGCAGGTTTGTTAAGAAAGTGTATTGAATTCTTTTTCTTAAAATTGTTCAGATTATTGAGAGCATCGGCATAAAATGCTTTAACATCTTCAATGCCTGTTATATCGATACCCTCGTATTTGTCGGCAAAATAAAATGCAACTCTGCCTTTGCCACAACCAAAATCAACAAGATATCTTGAGTTTTCAAGAAGCTTTTCGCTTAATATCTTGTCCAGTATAACATACGGAGTGGGTTGATACGGATATCTGGTTTTGTTGGCATAGGTTTCGTCACGACCTACTGTATCTATCTGTAACAGTTCATCAGTCAGAACCTCATTAAAATCGGTATAGCTGTAATTTATATGTGATTTTGATGGCTTAAAATTAAACATAGCTTGTATCCTTTTATATAATGTGACGTGATTTTATCAAATATTATGATAAATGTAAAGTGTGCCAAATTGGCACACTTTTTTTATTAAAGAAATGGTAAAATTAATTTATATATGTGTAATTATTTGATGTTGTTGAAAATGATTGATATCATAAAACAGGTTGATGAATATGCAAAAAAAGTACTTGACAAAAATGCAGAATAAAAAGAGGTATTATATACCCTGTCAGGTTCGGCGGTATTTTATATAGATTATGGTTCTGCGGCGACCATAACAGCCGTAAATAAATCAAAGGAGAAAATATCTTATGCGAAAGAAGATGAAACGATTTTTAGGAATCCTTTTAAGCCTCGCACTGGTGCTAGGGCTGATGCCTCAGCTGATGCCGGGGATGTGTTTGACGGTAAAGGCGGAAACTTCCGGCAAATGTGTTTTGAGTGTTTCACGCGAAGACGAATTTACTGTGAGACGAAATGTTATCGAGACTCCGATTACTTTATCGTGTGATGCAAACAGCAGTGGCGAACTCGATGATATTATCCAAAACATAATGTATGATTCTGATAAAGAATCATGGCCTGCTGGCCCATGTGTGGCAGAGGCTCCGACTGTAGAAGGTGGCAACGGTGCAATAACTGCAGGCCTGGATGAAAACGACTATCAGTACATAAAAATCAATGAGCAGTTCACGGGCACTGCTACCGTTACGGGTAAATACAATAACGGTACGGAAGTTATTGATTATACTTTTACAATTACTACAAGCGATTATATTCCTGTTGAATCGCTGACTTTCAGCCATGATACGGAGCAGACTATTAGTGTTGGCGATGTGGTTGCGTTCACTGCAACTATAATGCCCGACAATGCGTCGGTTCCTGCTGCAGAAATTAGTATCAGCGGAACAGATACTTCTGCTGTAAAACTGTATTCCGATGAGAATTGCCAATACGAGATGCCGGCAGATAATGCGTGGGCACAATCAGGCCGTCCTTTCTACGTAAAGGGTGTATCGGCAGGTACGGTAACCATTACTGTTACCCCATATTATAACCCGGAGCTTGCAAAAAGCTGCGACGTGACAGTGAGCGGAGAGTCTACCACTCACACTCATGATGGAATTACTTTTGTGCCGTGGAGCGATCCAAATGACATGCCTTATGTAGCAGGTAATTACTATCTGACCACTGACGTAACGATGAATATGAGCTGGAGTCTTAATCCCGGCGTGATGAATCTCTGTTTGAATGGACACAGTATTACATGCACGGATGCTGCCTGCCAAGTAATATATATAAGCGACATAAACAGCGAAGGAGCAACACTGAACTTGTATGATAATGCTGACAACAGCGGTTCCATCACAGGAACCGGCGGTGGCGTAGAGGTAATCGGAAATGGAATTTTCAACATGTATGGCGGCTCGATTAAGGACTGCTTGCTTGAAAATTCCAATAACGGAGGTGGCGTAAATATACTTCAAGGCGGCACTTTCAACATGTATGGCGGCTCGATTTCCGGCAACATTTCCAAGGGCAATGATGGTGGCGGTGGCGTACATGTGGGCAATGGAACCTTCAACATGTACGGCGGCTCAATCACGGACAACACTTCTAATCGTTGGGATAGCGGCAACGGTGGTGGCGTGTACGTTGATGGTTCCGGTACCTTCAACATGTACGGCGGCTCGATTACGGGCAACACGGCAAGTAACTTTGGTGGCGGCGTATACGTTGATAGGAACAGTGGTACATTTACCATATCGGGCGATGCTTCCATCACTGAGAACTTCTCTGGTTCACAAAACACTTCTTTAAGAGTTAACAATGTCTTTTTGTGGCCGGGCAAGACTATCAGTGTGACTGGCGCGCTGACCGGGGACGGTAAGATTGGCGTGACGATGTTAAATCCTAGCGTATTCACGAGCAGTTCTGATCCAATCAAGGCCAAGGACTATATCTACAGATTTACCAGTGATGTAGGGTATAAAATTGAACCAGAAGGCAATGAACTTAAGATGATTGAACCGTACATTACAGTTGGTGGCACTATGGTTTATGACGATAATGCCGCGGATGTGTTCGGAGATGATAAAGTAAAGTTCACCCCTGCCGAGGGAGAAAACCCTGCAGTACTGGAGCTGACAGACTACACATTTGATGGTACGAGCAGAAACATATTAAATGGGATTTCATATGCAAAACAAGATCAGTTGATCATCGTACTGAACGGCAGCAACAGTGTGAAAGGTACAGGAAGAGGTATTTTTGACTTTTACGCACCCATCGTCATCAGAAGAGGTGAGAATGGTGGATCTCTCGAAGCAGTTGGCACTAACTACTACGGCATCGAGTGCTGCGGGCTTACTGTGGAGAGCGGTACTGTATACGCCACAGGCGGAGAAAAAGGTTTGGTGAACGAAGGAACCCTCACCCTCGGTTCGGGAATTGATTTCCTGGAATCAACAGATGGTGAGACTTACACCGCTGTTAACGGCGACAGCTCTGAAGAGAAATATGTCGAGTTTGAGGATACGAATATTCCGTCTAAGCCGGAGCAGACGATTGATGCATCCGATGTGAACGCTACCTATGGAGAAACAAACAAGAGCGTTAGCGCCACTGTGACTGAACCGACAACAGGCGGAGGAGACATCAGCTATACAGTCAAGAGCGGCAGTGAGAACTACATTGATGTCGCTTCTGATGGTAAACTGACAATTAAAGCGGTTCCTCCGACTGACGGAAAAGCCTATGTTATCGTTAAGGCTTTGGAGACTCCTGACTATGCACAGACGACCAAAGAGGTGACGATTACGATCGCTGCCCGGATAACCACTGAAACCTTGGACGACGGTTCCACCGTGGAGACAATGGAAGATGGTTTCAAGACGACTGTTGCCGAAAAAGATCCTTCCGGTAATACCACGAAGATCACGGAGATCGTAGAGGAGGACAACAAGACCACAGCTACTGAGAAAAATCCTTCCGGGGACATTACCAAGATCACGGAGACAGTTGTAGATGGTAATAAGACCACTGTTACTGAGAAAGATCCTGATAACAATGTCACCAAGACTACAGAAACTGTAACAAACAATGATGGTTCAAAGACTGAGACAGTAAAGGAAGGCAATAAGACCACTGTTACTGAGAAGGATTCTGATGACCATGTTACTAAGACTACAGAAACTGTAATAAACGATGATGATTCAAAGACAGAAACAGTAAAGGAAGGCAATAAGACTACTGTTACTGAAACAAATAATCAGGGCCAAGTAACTAAGACTACAGAAACTGTAACAAAGGAAGATGGTTCAAAGACAAAAACAGTAAAGGAAGGCAATAAGACAACTGTTACTGAAACAAATAACCAGAACCAGGTCACTAAGACTACAGAGACTGTAATAAACGATGATGATTCAAAGACAGAAACAGTAACTGAAGGCAATAAGACTACTATTACTGAAACAGATAACCAGAATCAAGTTACTAAGACTACAGAAACAGTAACGCACGATGACAACTCAAAGACAGAGACGGTTACCGAAGGCAACACTACAATCGTTACTGAAAAGGATACTTCTGGCAATACTACTAAGATTACAGAGAAATTAGTAGATGGTAATAATAACTCTTTAAATGATAATAATACTGAAGGCCAGCTAACAAAGAATACAGAAACTGTAACAAACAATG
>JAFUGL010000081.1 GCA_017469405.1 Lachnospiraceae bacterium
GTTGATGACGAGGAGCTCTTAGAGCTCGTTGAGATGGAAGTAACTGAGCAGCTTGAGGAGTATGATTTCACTGGTTGCCCAATCATCAAGGGTTCAGCTCTTAAGGCTCTTGAAGATCCAAATGGCGAGTGGGGCGATAAGATCATGGAACTCATGAGCACAGTTGATGAGTATATCCCAGATCCTCAGAGAGATACTGACAAGCCATTCCTTATGCCTGTTGAGGACGTATTCACAATCACTGGTCGTGGTACTGTTGCAAGTGGTAGAGTAGAGGCTGGTGTAATCCACATCAACGAGGAAGTTGAAATCGTTGGTATTAAGCCGGATGTACAGAAGACTACTGTAACCGGTATAGAGATGTTCAGAAAGCTCCTTGATGAAGGACAGGCTGGTGATAACATCGGTGCTCTTCTTCGTGGTATCAAGAGAGAGGATATCGTAAGAGGTCAGGTTCTTTGTAAGCCGGGTTCAGTAACTTGCCATACTAAGTTTACTGCTCAGGTATACGTTCTTACTAAGGATGAAGGTGGACGTCATACTCCATTCTTCAACAACTATCGTCCACAGTTCTACTTCAGAACTACTGACGTAACTGGTGTATGTAACCTTCCAGCTGGTACAGAGATGTGCATGCCTGGTGATAACGTTGAGATGACTATCGAACTCATCCACCCAATCGCTATGGCTCAGGGTCTTACTTTCGCTATCCGTGAGGGTGGTAGAACAGTAGGTTCAGGAAGAGTTGCTTCTATCATTGAATAGTCGATAGATTATTTGATTAGTCTTTAAATAAAAAGCTTCCGGGGATAATTCTCCGGAAGCTTTTTATTTATTATTTTGAATAATCTGATGAAAAATCAGAGAAATTGAAGAGAGATTTGTATGGACAAAACACAAAAATACAAAGACATAACAAAAAGATACATATTATTTTTAATTGGCTTATTTATAGCTTCAATGGGCGTTGCTTTTTCGACAAAAGCAGGACTTGGAACATCCCCTGTTGCTTCGGTGCCATATTCGGTATCGCTGGTAAGCAGCATATTTTCTTTCGGAGGATGGCTTAATCTGTTAAGCGTTATACAGATTGCCATTCAAATTATGGTTTTAAAAGGAAAATGCAATTATGTTGAGATATTTATCCAGACAGTGCTTGCGTTCATCTATGGCTATCTTACCAATTTTTCCTGTTATCTTATAAGAAATCTGTCTGCTGATACATATATAATTCAGTTTGTTTATATGTTGGCAGGCTGCTTTATACTTGCGTTTGGCATATGGATTCAGCTGAAGGGAAACGTTGCCATGCTTCCTGGTGAAGCGATGAATCGTGCCATAAGCAAAGTTTCAGGCAGAAGGTATGAAAATATTAAGATATTTTTTGATGTGCTATACATAGCTTTATCTGCAGTTATATGTCTTGTGTTTATAGGAAAGCTTGAAGGAGTAAGAGAAGGAAGTATTATAGCGGCCGTTTTGGTTGGAAATATAATTAAGCTTTATGAAATGATTTTTAAGAATATAAAGCAAAAGCATAAGAATTAATTGCTAAATAATTACATTTTCTGTTATATGTGTCGATATAATAATTGAGATAATTTGGTAAATGTTTTTTTACTTGCCATATAATACTGTATATTATAAAATTATTTTAAGAATATATGTATTTGAGGGGTTGATTTTATGAAGATAAGGCATATCGGAAAAGATAATAAGGGTTTTACACTGGTTGAGCTGATTGTTGTTATAGTTATTTTGGCAATATTAGCTGCCATTCTTGTGCCGGCGCTTCTTGGATATATTGATAAGGCAAAAGAACAAAAATATATGATAAATGCCAAAAACTGTATAAATGCTGCACAAGCGGAATTGGTTAATATATATGCAAAGTATGGAAGTAATTATGCAGATGGTGATTATGTTATTCCGGGTGGAACTACGAAATCCCCTAAAAATGGCGATTGTGATTTGACAAAATCTACTTTTGCAAAAAATGTTTTGGAAACAGCAGATATGTCGGGAGATAAAGCACCTTATTGTTTTATGATAGCAGTAGGAAGTAATTGTAGTAATAATGTAAGTGCTGCCGGTACATATACTGTGACAGAACACGATAAGTATACGGTATATTATGCGTTTTATATGGAAACAAAGGATTCTCCGCCACTTTATTACTATAATGGTTCATGGACCAAAACTAATCCGAGAGCAAACGGAACTACAGAGGTTTTTTCACAGTATAATGTTGTAAAAAGCGGTCCGTTAAAGGGAAAGAGACTTCAGTATTATCTTATTTCCAACAAGACAGGTAAAGGAACAATTACTAATGATGGTTTTTGGAATTGGTTGAAATCAATGAAATAGACAATTGATGTAGATATAAAGTAAATAAATCAAATAAAAGATAATAAATCAAATAATAAAAAGTGCTGATGTGAAAATATTTTTATACTCAAAATGAGCAGAGAGTAAATATTATATCAGCACTTTTTATTATATTTAACTTAACAGTTATTGAAAAGTCAACTGATTTAATTCACCGGCTCTAACTGTAGGTAGAGCAGAAAGATTATTATTTTCACTTCCGTCCGGAATTGATTTCAGATACTCGGTATCCTTTCTGTGGGCTATGCCGACGCCTCTTATTTCTCCTGCTTTGGCAAGGCGCACGCCTTCTTCACGATTTACTATACGTTCATTAGAAAGCTGATAACCTATTATTCTTCCTTTCTTCTTGACAAGACCAATAATTGACACTGCATCTTCTTTTGGTGTGGGAATTTCATCTATTGCAGCTTTAGGAAGCTCTTTTTTGTTGTCTTTTATATCATTATTCATAATAGTTCACCTCATTTATTTATCATGTATTTTGTATTTAAAGAATATTTAATAATTAATTCTGTATTATTATTTTTCCTTGTAATAAAATATATATTCATTTTTATGATATATTTATTTTCTTTAAATTTTCATTTCAAATAAAAGATTGCAAAACATAAAATTTACAAAACTTTAGATGAAATATATATTTTCCACTTTTGATTGATAATTATCCGGTTCTTTGTTGAATATGTTACATTTGACTCTCTTTAAATTGTTTATTTTTCTTTACATAAGTAATACCCAAAACAATAAGTTTATGTTATAATATTTCTAATTGGTGACATTTTTGTGGTTGACATAATTTTTTAGATTTATAATCTTTAATTTACAATAATCTGATAAGATTAAATAGAAATAATCGGAGAAATTTTAATGATAAAAAAATCAAGA
>JAFUGL010000009.1 GCA_017469405.1 Lachnospiraceae bacterium
CTCTTTGCTTTTCTATCTCTTCTTTGACCCTATCATTTATATAATCAGTTCTCATAAACGAAGGAACCTTCATATCGACAATTCTGCTCATAAGCCATCTGTCACTGAAAGTGATAACGCTAAACGGAAATTCACAGACGAATTGAGCATGTTCCCAAGCATTGGCTTCTTCGCCATATGGCTGAACAAAGAATTTAGACCATATATCCTCTCCATGATAATCTGAGTACATAGAATCATCAGACTGAGTAAGTCTTATGACCGGTATAAATCCATTTGCCTCTGCATACGCATACGGATACTGTACCTTATCACATATAGACATAAGCCCTTCCATAGGGAACACCGGATCAACAAGATAAAACGATTTATCAGGATATTTATCTCCATAAGACTTATGTATAGAAAAGAAATAAACCAAGGTCATTATCTCATCATAAGAAAAATATCCTTCATTGCATCTATCTTCGTGCCCTGCCATAAATGATGCAAACTCATCCAAGTACATAGTCTTTTCAGGTACTAAATCAGTCGGCATCTCACTTTCATTAACAACATATGTAATATTATCTCGTCCGGGTAACAGCCGCTCAAAGTCTAGCCATTCTCCTCCTATACAGAATATTCTTCCTTTATAATCGGCCAAAGCATCCTTTAAAAGTATAAATGCATGTTCTGTAATGCTTAAAAATACAATATTATCATAGAGTTCAAACACTCTTGTATCAATCATTCCTTTTACTTTTTCATAATAATGAACATATCCATGCTTTTCCTTTTTTTGGAGCAAACATACCGGTTCCCCAAATTCGTTTAAAACAGGAACAATTCCACCATCTATTATATGCTTATTACGTCTTGCATCTTTGAACATTCTTTGGGAAAAGTGAATGTAACAATCCTCATCTATTTTCCCATTTAAAACATCAATTTTACTCACATATATCGGCTCATCGCAATAATCATCTATGGCTATCAAATCATTGTCATGTCCGTCTTTAAAGAAATTTACTGCAGCTTCATATACAGCCATTGCCGTTGTTGCACTTGCATGAAATATTTCTCCATTTACAGTTTTAAGCATACTTCTGTTCCCTCTCTTTTATAGATTATTTCAACGATTTGTATATATTCTACTTCAATACTCCCATCACCTTGACATAGTCCTCGCTCTTATCACGCATTATCTTCATGCCCTGTTCAAGCTCCTCTAGTGATAGTCTGTGTGATATAAGCTCTTCCGGTTTTACCACACCTTTGGCAAGTTTATCAACGACATAGTGCCAGTCATCATCCTCTTCATGAGTAAACGACGAGTTCCATGTACCGGTTACTATAAGTTGATTTCTTAGTATCTTCCAATATATATTCTTATCAAGTGCCATATCGGAGTATGGGTTTCCCACCAGCATTACCTTGCCTGCAGGCGCAGCACACTCTATGCACTTTGATACTGTTTCATTTTTTCCTATACATTCAAATATGCAATCAGCACCGATTCCATCAGTCTTCTCCATGATCCAGCCTGTTACATCAGTCGTCTTACTGTCACAGTAATTATTCTCATCTATACCTAATTTTATAATATTCTTCTTTTGAAATTCTTTATTACCGATTACATATAGATTATCAACACCTGATTCTTTTAAGAACATAACTAACAAAAGTCCGATTGTGCCAAGACCATAGACAAATACCTTATCCTCTTTTTTAGGTGAAACTCTTCTCATACAGTGAACTGCAACGGACATAGGTTCAAGCATAGCCGCCTGCTCATAGGCAACTCCCTGTGGAAGTTCTATAAGATTTCTTTCCGGAACTGCCACATATTCTGCAAAACCCCCATCGCAACGTGAACCCAGATAATTATAATGCCTACACATCTCATACTGCTTGAGCTGACAAGGCACACACTTTCCACAAGGTATAAGAGGAAATACTCCGACCGCCTTATCCTGCCACTTCTTATCTACTGCGGAACCTACTTCTACTACCTGACCTGCAAATTCATGCCCCGGTATAAGCGGATGTACATGTGCACCGGTTTGATATATACGTGGAATGTCAGAGCCACATATACCAACCGCCTTAACCGCAACGATTACCTCATCGTCCTTAGCTACAGGCTTCTCAACTTCTTCAAACCTTATATCATTTATTCCGTGTAGTACATAAGCTTTCATAAGTCCACCCCAATCATCTTTATATATTATGCTTCAAGTTTCTTATTATTTTACCTTCCATTCAATTATATTTTTAGATGTTGTGTCAAAATTTACACCTATCTTATATAACATTCTTTTATCCGCCGCATATGGAACCGCATAGCCCTTATCATCTATCTGATTCAGTGCCTCATCTGCTGATTTATTGCATTTAAACTCAAATATATATACATATTTATCTGTTTCAACAATTGCATCAGCTCTCCCGATCGAACTATGAACCTCTGTTAAAATATACTGATTTAAAAGAGTAAAAACAATATATATTACGCTCTGAAAATATCCTTCATACTCCGTTTTTTCGCTTGTATACGGAATACTTGCATATAGTGCAACAAGTGCATTTTTAAGCATCTCCAAATCGCCGGTTTCTAAATATCTGCATATAGATAAAATATCCTTACCGGTTGCCGAGTTCGCCACAGGCATATATGCCTGCATCATACTTTCCAAAAGTCCGTACGCCACTTCTTCGTTTGGAAAACCTAATGTATAAATTTTTTTCAATTTATCATATCCAAGTATAGTCAGATAACCTGTTTGATATAACAGAGGTATCGGATCAGGATTATCATCCTGATAATCGGACAGCATACTTTTTGTTGCTATCAAGGTTCCATCCTGGAGCTTTCTTGCATCAAAATTTAATGACTTTAATTTTTGTACCAAAAATGTCGGCGTACCACTTTCAAACCAATACGACCTAAATTCTTTATCTGAAAATGCATTGAGTAAACTAAATGGATTATAAACGCCTTTAGTGTCATGATAAAAGCGATAACCATCGTATTCTTTTTTTAGTTTGTTATAACAATCATCTTCATTCATCTGCTGTTCAACTGCCAAAGCTTGAACTTCGGGCTCAAAATAATGTAACAATTCATCATTCGTAATCCCACAGATATCTGCATATTCGCTTGAAAGAGAAATATCTTTTAATTGATTTAAATCACTAAAAATACTGACCTTGGAAAACTTCGTTACACCCGTAATAAAAACAAATTGAATATACTCATCATAGCTTTTTAAAACACTAAAAAAGCCTTTAAATACAGCCTTATTATGCTCCTGCAACTTTTCATTATCCATAACATCAATGAGCGGCTTATCATACTCATCAACAAGTACTACGCATCTCTTTCCTGTACTTTCATAAGCTTTTCTCATTAAAAGTGAGAACCTTTTTTCTATCGGTTTATCTGAATTATCAATCTGATAAAGCTGCTCCCAATCCTCTAAATGTCCTATCAGAACTTCCTCAAGAGCAGTATCCTTTAAATAATTTTTCTGATTAAAATCAAAGTAAAATACAGGAAATGCTTCCCATAGTTCATCTTTATCCTGCTTGTTTTTTTCAATTGCGAGTCCGTCAAACAACTCTCTCTCACCTGAAAAATAAGCCTTCATAGTAGATAAAAACAGACTTTTACCGAATCTCCTCGGACGGCTTAAGAAATACTGCCCACCATTTTGTGCAAGCTTATAGATATAGTCTGTCTTGTCAACATATATATAATTTTCCTTGCGCATTTTTGAAAAGCTCTGTATGCCTAACGGAAGCTTTCTAACCATTTAATTCCACTCACCTTCATGATTATTATTCATCTTTATATATCCAATGCTCTTACATCCTTAAGTATATCTCCGTAGGGTCTTCCCTTACCAAACAAGAGGGTCGTTCCAAGCACAAAGCCCTTTACACCCATAGGCGCAAATTCCTTTATCTTATCTGCGCTGCATGCACCGTCCCAGTAAACCTCAAAGTTCATATCCTCTTTTATCTTAAGAAGCCTTTCCACCTTATTACCAACATAAGGAAGATACATCTGACCTGCATTACCCGGATTAACGGACATTACCAAAACCTTATCAACTATACGAAGCATCTCCATAACTGTTTCTATACTTGTACCCGGATTGATTGCTATACCCGGTATCATACCTGCATCTATAATCGCTTTAAGGGTAGTTGATGGATGATACTCTGCCTCCGGATGTATATATACAGTATCGCCTTTTCGTAAGTTCCTTAAAAATATATCTATATGAGTATTTGGATGTTCTATCATAAGATGAACATCTAAAGGAAGCTTGGTTGCACCTGCGATATACACCATATCATTTAATGACATAGCATAGTTAGGTACATATCGACCATCCATTATATCTATATGAAAGGAATCTATACCTCCCGCCTCAAGCTCTCTTACCTCATGTTCCAGATTGCCAAAATTGGCACACATCATAGATGCTGTTAATTCAAAATCCATACCTTATCCCCCTTGTTTTCATACTAAACCCATTTTTCAAGTGTTTTTTATTATAAATAATCTTATATTACTCTGTTATAACTATCTCCATCATCTGATGGATAAGCATAATTACATCAAAACCTTCTCTCATCTTTTGCTTAGCCGTATCGGCTATAGCACATCTTTCCTCCTCATGTGAAAGATAATAATCTATAAGATATAGCACTTCATCCAAACTTGTATAAGCACTATAATCTGCTCCGTTCTCAAATAATCCGTCAAAATCACTCTGCCAATTGGAAAGCAAGAATCCTCCTGCTCCCATTATATCCATCGCCCTAAGCGGAATTCCTGTATGGATGGACGGAAGGGTGAGATTGAGGTTAATCTTCGATAACATAAACACCTTGTTCATATCAGTCTTATAATCAACCGTCCCCATAGCCTTTACAGTCTTTATATCCGATACATCTCCCGGTGTATAAACCTTCATATCAAACCTTTTTGATACCTCTTTGATAAATCGTATACGCTGTATATTTGCCACCTTACGGCATATAAAATAATTGGCATATACATAAGGAAGTCCAACAAGGCAGCCCTCATCTACAGTATAAGGCATCGCCTTGTACATTTTTGCTATAATTTCAGCATTATATGAAAGCACTTCATCGATTATATTTATCCCATACATGTTTGCTTGTGCATTCATAATCCCTTCGAGGTAGCCTCTTGAATGCTCATCAAGTCTCTCATTCATTCTGTCATATAGATTATGCTCCTCATTATAAAGCGAAGCAACAAGCGATACATCCGAAGAAAATGTTTCCTTATCCTCTTTGCTTATGGTTATGGCATCTATTCTTTCAGGATTTATCCCAAGCGGCATAAAATATACATGCTTAACTCCTCGAGCCTTTAACTGCCTTACCTCTTCACTGTCAAATACAAATACATAATTACACTCATTAAGTATGGACGGATGATACAAGGCTATTAGTGGGCTGTCGTAGGTCCATGAGATATATTTCATCCCAAGCTTTTTGGCAAACTCGGATACTTCAGGGTGATAATTTGATGTGAATGCTATCTCACATCCGGAGCCGGACATATCCTCATAAAGAAGCTCTGTAAGCTTGTCCTTATCATCCTCATACAAAACAGGAACATCAGTAGAATATACATTATGTCCAAGTCCCATAAAGGCTTCTATTATATCTTCCTTACCGTACATCTGATAGTCGATATATAGGATATTCATATACAAATTCTCCTTGAAAACTTATAAAGCCTGCATCTATTTGGATAGTAATATTTCTACTTACCACATTTAAGTATTAGTTAAGTATATCTATCGCCTCAATCATAGCGGGCTTTTTCTTTTGCCTAAACACATGAGGTATATTGCCGGGATCACCATAAAATGCATCACATAAATCTATAAGATCCTTATAATCCTGTGAATCATCATATATTCCCCAGCCTTCGAATTTATAGTCTTCCACAACTCTATTATACTTATCTCTTAGCTTTAAGTCTACTCTTTTTAATACTCTCATCAGATGTGGATTAGCATACCAGATAAGCGCTATATCATCCTTTGCATTCTTGAAAATCTCAAGTGAATTAACTATCTTATCTATAACCTTTTCGCCATACTGCGCCATATATGCTATTCCAACATTATAAAGAATTATCTTTTTATATGTTCCATCCGGTTTTGTAATTATCTTCTTCCAGCCATCAGGGAGGCTGTCAATCTTTACAGCCTTTTCTTCATTTGATATTTCTTCTGGTTCATTATTTATATAAGTCTCACCAATCTTATCGGACAGTACTTTTACTCTGTCTTCCCATATGCTTCGGAAATCTTCACCCGACATATCGGTAAGCCTTTCTATATACGTTTCCTTCATCTGAGCGGATTGAACCAATATCTCATCACTATGTACAACTCCCGGTACGGCGCAGAAAAAATCAAGTGTCTTCCATGCTTTTCCGGTCTTATCAAGTCCTATTTCATTTAATATATATGGAGATACATATATTAATTTCTCTGTACATTTCTTCAGATTTTTAGAGTAATATTCTGCACTTAGGCTCATAGTATAATTGCATTGGTCAAATGGACAATGTGTAACTATAACATCCGGATGCCGTCTGACAAAGTCATATTCTTTATAGTCTGTAACTTCGACATATTCAGGATATTCATCTATCTCATAGTACATATCCGTCAATTCACTTCTGGCTGTCTTTTTATAGTATGGAATAGGAACAACATAAACATCGTATATGCCTTCATCTTTTGCTTTTTTCCATAATCCTTCCATACAATTCCAATAATCCGCTCTATATGGGATAAAGACCATCTCTTTTCGGTTTATAACATACGCCTCAAGAATCTCCTTCATTCTGTCATATATATCACCAAGAAATACTGATATACCTTCTACATCTCCACTTCCAAACTCACCATTTAAAAGTGCCAGATAGAGTTGGTATACAGACTCACAGTATTCCTCCAGTATATGAACTGCTTCAAAGCCTTCCCCATATGTCTTTTCTAAAAGCTCACCAATGTTTACAGTACTCTCCTGACATGCCACAAGAAGATTGCACGCTGTCTCTATATCTCCCTGTGAAGTGATAAGTACAACAGCATCATGAGCTTCTTTTGTCATTTGAATATAATTGGATACCTGTTTTTTTGTATAATCTCCTGTTTTTCTTTCAGAATTCTCAATATCCTCAGGTTTAAATTTATATCTGAAATAGTATTTATCAATCCTATCTATCAGCATATTCTCTAATGCCTCAAAAAAAGGATAATCATGCATTCCTCCGGAATTAGCAGGTTTCATATAATCATTATATTCTATACGAAGCACCTTATCATATTCCACAGGTACGGGAATCTCCGTATATTCGAAAGGCATCATAATAGTATCCCTAAAACATTCCATAGGATACTTGTGACTACTATCCTTAAGCCAATACGGCATAAGTGCTACATGCTCTGCCCCCTGCGATCCATATAATTTAAACAATGTCTCCGCAGCTATAAACATCCTTTGCTTAGTAGGCATTTCTTCATCTATTGTAACATTGCATAATTTTTCTACTTCTGATACCAGTTCCTTAAATTCAGGATCATCTTCATTTTCTTCAGTTACAGTATCAGCATAAGCAAATACTTCTCTGGCTATAACTTTTCTTTCTGATTCGTATTCAGAATTAGGTGATAAATACTCTAATGGGAACAGGTCAACACCTGTAGGATATTGACATTCGTAGTATCTATCTAAAAAAACCTTACTAAATTCAAATTGTCTGCCATTTGTAACTCTTGTTATATATTGATAATAAGGATCGCCTTTTACATCCAATTTAAGAATTGCATACCCCTTCGGAAGTTCATCCTTGGCTATCTCTACAAACTTGTTGTAATCGTCGCGCAACATACATATATCCATATCATCATCCCATGGTATATATCCCTTATGTCTAACTGCGCCAAGTAAAGTTCCACAATCAGCAAACCATTTTATATTATGCCTTTTACATATCTTATCAACTTCTTTCATGACTTCTATCTGCGCTGCCCAAACTCTCTTCATCTGACCCATCACATAGAAGCCCTCGCGAACTTCATCTTCAAAATACTTATGTGGATAATCCATAAATAGTCCTCCGAAAAGCAATTATTTTCCCTAAAAACAAGAACAGGCTGACCCATAAAGAGTCAGCCATATCTTGTAGATTAAGTTAATTAACCTAATAATGAAAGTACACCCTGAGTAGACTGATTTGCCTGTGCAAGCATTGACTGAGCAGCCTGCTGGAGAATGTTATTCTTAGTGTAGTTAGTCATCTCTGAAGCCATATCAGTATCTCTAATCTGTGACTCAGCTGAAGTTAAGTTCTCGCTGTAGTTATTGAGATTGTTGATAGTGTAGTCAAGTCTGTTCTGGATAGCTCCAAGTTTTGATCTAGCACCAGATACTTTCTTGATTGCCTCTGATATCTTAGTCATAGCACTTGATGCTAATGCATGAGTACTAATCTTCATAGATGTTGAAGTTATACCAAGCTTAGAAGCTGTCATAGAGCTGATAGATATCTTCATGTTTTCTTTTGCGTTAGCACCAACCTGAAGATACTTGCTAGTGAATGATCCAGTAAGGAGATGAGTTCCGTTGAATGCTGCCTTAGAAGCGATAGAATCAATCTCTTCTCTAAGCTGAGTCATCTCGTCTGCGATTGCAGTACGATCTTCAGTTGCATTAACGTCGTTAGCTGCCTTAGTAGCAAGCTCGCCCATTCTCTGAAGGATGCTATGAATCTCGTTCATGTTACCTTCTGCAGTCTGGATAAGTGATACACCATCTTCTGAGTTCTTAACAGCCTGGTTAATACCTCTAATCTGGTTTCTCATTTTCTCACTGATTGAAAGACCTGCTGCGTCATCAGCTGCTCTGTTAACAGCGTATCCTGATGATAACTTCTCAGTTGCCTTAGCTACTGCCTTAACGTTTCCTCCTAACATTCTGTTAGTGTTTACTGCCTGCATGTTGTGTTGTACTACCATAATAATTCCTCCTTGAATATAATGTTGCTTCCTTGCAACATGTACTAGCGGTCATGCCGCCGTTAATAATAATCTATGTTATCCGCCGAAGCGTAATAACCCTTGATTTTTGGTCTTCCTTGACCCTTACATGATATATATCGGAGCAAATTGTACAAAGTTAACCCCAATATTTAATTTTTTTTGAAAAATTTTACAAAAAATTTTTCTAACTGTATTTCTATTTTTTTCTGTCATACAGCATAGCATCATTTACCATGCCGTTTGCCATAGTCTTGTAGTATTTATTTGCAATAGAGCGGGAGTTTTTTACCTGTCTTAGGTTTTTTCTCTCACTTGCAAATATTCCCTCAAGCTTCTGGCGGTTCCTCTCCTCTAAAACCTCTATCTCTGAACCTTTATCCATACACGAGTTAATTAATGACTGTATACCCTTAAGTTCAGTCTTATAGCTTTCTTTTTCCTCGAGGAGATTACCTCTTATTCTATCATACACCGAAGTGAAGCCTTTGTCAATCTCATTTATGTTATTTATGAGGGTTTCTTTTCTGTCAACTGTCTCGCCAAAAGCCTCTTCATCAAACTTATCAGCTGCGGCAAGTTCACCCTGTTTCTTAGTTAGCTCTGCAATTTCATCCAGATAAGCTTTTTTTCGCTTAAGCGAATCTCTAAGAATCCCTACATACATACCTGTCTCGTTCATAATAGCACCGCCTTAATTCGTATCAAGAACAAGCTGAGGTCCTTTTGCCTTGGTCATTATCTCTTTCCAGATATCCCTTATATCACGAAGCTCTACCAAAGCCTTTTCCAAAGACTCCATATCCTTCTTCATATTTGCCTCTGTAAGAAGAGCAAATATGTAGTTGTAAAGTGTTTCAAAGTCCTTTGCAACCGGATATTTATGATTAAGCGTTGACAAAAGTTCAACTATTATGTTACGGCACTTCTGGATATTGGTATTGACCGTTTCATAATCATTTACTTCAAGCGCATCCTTCGCTCTGTTTGCGAACTTTACTGCGCCCTCATACAGCATAAGCGTTAGCTCTGCCTGAGATGCCGTATTTACCTTATTGTTACCATATGCTTTTGCTGCATTGTTTGCCATTTATATTTTGCCCCCTGCTTAAAAGTTATAAATTCATATAGATTGTGCCTTAAACCTTAGGCTGTTCCCATGAGGGATGCAAGATATGACTGCTGTTGCTGGAGCTTAGCCATAGCTGACTCCATCTTAGCAAACTGATCATAATACTTATCTTCCATATCAGAAAGCTTTTTATTGAGCTCGTCAATCTTATCATCATAATCATCTATCTCTTCATCCATAGTGATATCGTTATAGAACGTAAGAGAATGGCTGGTTTCAGTCTTCTTCATAGCCTTCATCATGTAATCATTCATCTGCTTACCAAAGCCCTCTGATCCGGCAAATACTGTGGAGAATATTTCAGGCTTGCTGTCAAGTGCAGCCTTAAGCTTGTTAGTCTCCATAGAATAAGTCTCATCATCCTCATCACCAAGTATATGAAGCTTACCGTTTTCAGTCCAGTCATTACTTGTAACTATGCCAAGCGAAGCAAGTGTATACTGAGTAGTTGAACCGTCATCATTGGTTACTGTTACAGCCTTGTTGAGTATAGTTCTCATATTGGAAAGAAGACTTCCTATAGTCTGGTCTCTTCTAAGAAGTCCGGACTTAGCCTTCTCTTCCCACTTTTCTATCTGATTATCTGAAAGAGATGCCTTTTCATCATCGGTAAGAGGATCGTAGTCCGTCTTTTCCTCATTATAAAGCTTGGTCATCTCATCAACAAGCTCATTATATTTCTTTACAAAGCTCTTAATACTGTTATATATACCATCAGTATCATTTCCAACGGTTATACTGATAGGAGAATCATTGGTAAATTCACCTGTTTCCTTATTATAATTGCCTGTAACAGCCTTAGCTGTTATATTCATACCATTGATATTGAACTGATTGGAATTACCTCTGTACTCAACGCCATTATATTCAATAATAGCATCTTGGGCATCTACTTTGGTAGCCTTACTTCCAATACCGAGTATCTCAAGAGCATTTGCATCCGAAGATGTAAGTGTAAAGTTATTTGCTTCTCCTGCTTCCTTGGAATTGATATAAAATCTTCCCTGGTTTGCATCAAAGCTTGCACTTACACCAAGCTTGGAAAGACCTTCTGCGAGGCTTGCGATGGTTGTGGTGTCATCAGTAACGAACTCTTGGTCGTTAATCTTAAAGGATGTTCCAACTGCTATACCTAAATCTGAAAGCTTTGTGCCCTTGTTTATATCAGCACTTGTAAACTCAGATGTAGAATATAATGCTGTCTCTGATGTAACGGATGTTGTTGCACCGGTACCGCCATTTAATGTTGCCTGAACACCAAAAGCATCCGTAGCATCTATAGTGAAGTCCTGTCCTTCTTCAGCATTGGCATTGGTAAACTTCATCTTACCGTCTTCTATACTTGCCGTAAGTCCATGAAGACCAAGCTCTGAAAATCTGTCATTAAGACCGGCTACGGTCTTAACATCATTTAAGTCTATGCTGAATTCTACTCCTTCAGGTCCCGATACCTTTATCTTTCCTTCACCAAATGAAAGAGGATTGCCGTTTGCATCTGTCATATCTGAAAACTTAACGGAATCTGTTGCATTGTTAACAGATTTAAAAGTACTGTTTCCACTCTTAATATTGGCACCTGTAAGATATGCTGATGAAGCTATCTGCTTAACAGATACGGTATGTGTACCATTGGTAGTACCTGAACCTGCTGTTACGGACACCTTGCTGTCATCACTTAAGGTTGTCTTCTTCTTGCTGTAGGTACTAGGCATCCTGAATGTGTTCAAATCAGTCTTATAGAAGTTATATAACTTTGTATTAAGATCCTGCCAAGCTTCTTTTTTCCACTCAGCTTTTTGCTTATCCTGTTTAGCCTTATTGACCTTAGTTGAGCTTGCTTGAACTAATTCTTTAACCATGCTCTCTGTATCAAGTCCTGATGCAAGACCGGTCATTCTTACTCTAGCCATCTAATCACTCCTTTCTTAATACAAAACCTATCTCTTCTCGTCTACCATAAGTCCTGCAAGTTCCCATGCCTTTGCAAGCATATCAAGGGCCTTCTCAGCAGGAATTTCTCTGATTACCTCGTCTGTGTCTGTATCCTTAACTGTAATTGATATACGATTGGTGTCATCATGATACTTAAAGCTGCAGTTAGTATGTCTCATAGATACCTGCTTATTAAGTGTATCCACTGCAGATTTAATCTTGTCGGTAGGAACCTCTTTACCCTCAGTCTGAACAGAAGCCTCATCCTGCTTATTCTTATCCTGCTCAGGGTCATTAAATCCCTTACCTTTTTCTTCTACCTGTGGAACAGCATTTTCTACCTTAACCTGATTACCACCCGCCGTAGCAACTGTTATGTCGGCGCTTGGTTGTGGTTGTCTAGGCGTGTAACTGCTTCCCACTGCACTTCTGATTCCTTCAATTGCCATTTCTTATCCACCTCCGTGTGTTTTTCTACAGATTTTTAATATTTCTGTAGAGAGCCTAAGCCCGAGAATATCCATAATCTCAGGCTAATCGTCATTACTGCTACATCTTATATCGTCAAGATATATATAAAAGTTTACACTTTTATTTTAATTTTGTCTACAATAATTTTTTCAGGCTTTCAATATCAAGTGAATTAACAGTTTCTTTGTTAGCTTCCTGTATCTGGGTATAGATTTCTTTTCTATATACAGGTACACTCTTTGGTGCTGATATACCTATCTTAATCTGCTCACCCTTTATCTCGAGTATGCTGATCTCGATGTCATTTCCTATCATAATTGATTCGCCCTGTTTTCTGGATAGTGCCAGCATACTACTCACCTGCCTTTGCTTTAAGCTTTTCTACAAAATCATATACGTTAAACTTGATGTCATAATCCTGATTTTCAACTATAACCTGCATAGCCTTACATTCTTTGGCATTGATAATAAACGGTGCCTTGAGGTTAGCTGTTACCTTAGTTAAATCAGAAGGTATGGACATACTTACAAGTATAAGCAAATCTGCATCTGCAGGATCGCCGATTATCTTGGTAAGTTCATCCTCTATGATAGGATTATACTCTCCAAGTATATCTAAAGGACTTACAACCGGGAGTGCCAAAAGCGGCTCATCCATGGACTGAAGCCAGCTTATAGGAGAGCGCTCCTCCTGTTCCTTATCATATATAAGTGCAAATTTCTTGAAGTTCTCAAATCCGATAATTCCCATAGGGAATTCTATTATCTTGTCATCCTCAACATCAATAGTTCCAAAAAACTTTGTTTCTGCTACCATCCCTTTTTCCTCCTCGCGATACATCCAAAGACCCGGATATTACCCATATATTTATCCCAAGCCTCATTATAGTGTTGATATATATATATATATATAATACACCGAATCTTACAGATAATCAAGTAAAGTCTTATCCATTACATTACTTGTCGCTGCAAGAGCTGATTCATATACAAGATTTGCCTCATTGAAATCTGTAACTATCTCTTCAGTTTCCATATCTTCATTTGCAGATTTAAGTTCCTTAAATGATGCATACTGCTCTTCAACTCTTGTTTTTATCATAGAAAGCTTAGTCATACGACTTCCTATATCAGACTGTGTAGCTGAAATCTCTGCAAGGTAATCCTGGAAATGTGTTATATTATTTGAAAAGGTCTTTTGCATAGTTTCCTTTTTAACAGCTATCTCTACGTCTATATCCTTAAGCATTTTATTGATTTGCTCAACAGCCGCATCATTTGATGCATACTGTGTATCCTCAAGCATCTTATTAAGCTTTGCCTGAGTGTCCTCTGCATCCTTTAAATCCTGAAGTGTATAGATAAGATCATTTATATAATTTCCAATTTTTGAAGTTATAAGATCTTTTCCTTCAAGATTAACCTTTACACTCTGATTAAAGTTAACCTCATAATATATACCCTGACCACCTTCAGGCTGTGTATAATCAACTGTTTTGATGCTGCCATCCGGCTGTTCGGTATACTGTGTACAGTCAAAGTAGTGTTCAGGTCTTAAATCATCCACATCAAACTTTGTCTTTGCATATTTTACTTCTATATCCTCTGCTGTCTTAAGGACGTTATATATATCTTCACCGAAGATTATCTCGCCTGTTTCCTTTATAACATTTATTTCACCCGGTGCCACATCATAATAAGTGTCTGCATCATCAGTTGTCTTTACATTTATTGTATAACCGGATAGATCCATATCATTGCCCGCACTGTCTTTAGCGGTAAGGGAAAGCACTGCATCTCCTGCATTATTTTTGTCTTCTATACCCTCATAAGCTAAATTTAATCTGTAAACCTGCTGCGGATCCGGCTGCTCATATGTCTTTGAACCGGAAAGATAGTCATCCACTTCATCAAACTTTACAGAGTCAACAACAACCTTTTTAGTATCAAGATTTTTTCCATTTATATGTTCTGTTATATCATAAGAATATTTTGTAACATCATCTGTTTTTGTAAATGTAAGAGGTCTGTCAGTTTTAAAGCCTGAGAAGATATATCTTCCTGCATAGGTTGCATTGCCCTCTTCATATATCATATCCTGAAGTTCCTTTAAAGAATCAATTATGGCGCTTCTGTCTGTTGAGCCAAATGAATCTGTTGAACCCTGTACACAGTATTCATTGATATCTTTGATTCTTTTTACTATATTGTCAAGCGAAGTATTGGATACCTCATACCATGAATTTGCATCAGGTATATTTTTATCTTTATACTGTTCAAGCTGACTTACTGTAGTTCTTAATTTGAGTGCTCTGACTGCTACTACAGGATCTTCGGAAGCCTGTGATATCTTCTTGCCTGAAGTCATCTGCTTGGTTCTTCTATCTACCTCAGTCATACTTCTCTGAAGATTTCTGACCGAATTATTTGAAATCATCTGATTGGTTATTCTCATTCCCATACTGTTACCTCCTGTTATCCCGCTTGCGTCCGCATGTATCTGATTAGTTTATCGGCATTTATATACATTAAGACAACTATCTTCCTGTATCGTTAATAAGCTTGTTATATACTTCATTCAACACTGATATAACCTTGGAAGCAAGATTATATAGATTTTCAAATTTAACCAGATCGGATGCTTCTTCGTTTGAATCAACACCTGAAACTGAAAGTCTCTGATTGCTGATTATATATTTTATATCATCCTGATTACTTGAAAATGCGTTAAACTTAGATATGTCCACCGCAAGATTAGTTGTTACGGACTGCATATACTGTGATATTGAACCCTGCTGGAACATCTTCATATCAGTAAGTCCATAAGTTATAGCATCAACTATAGGTCTTCTTTCAATATCACCCTGTTCTATATCTTCCTTATAGGAAACTACTACTTTTCCCGGATCATTTTGCCAATCAGAATTAAGTTCCCAATTGAGAGCTGTAAGCTTGTAGTAGCTGGAGTCAGTTGAATTAAGAGTTCCTGATCCAAGCATAGTATCTTTAAGCACATAGTCACTTCCGGTAGGATCAACTGCCGTAAACATGTCAAGTCCGTCATTTCCTTCTGAATCGACGCCTGAAGTTGTAAGTTTATTCATATATTCAGAGAAGGTTCTTACCATTTCATTTAATCTTGCCTGATAGTAAGGTATGCCCTTGGTTGCATTATACTCACCCATCTGTGCAGTTGTTCCCACGACAGAGTCAAGTATCACTGCTGTAACTTCTGCACCACTTCCGTTAATCATAGTCATATTTTGGAAAGTGAAGTTATTAAGGTTATCATTCTCATCATACTCTGCTGTCCATCCGTCATATATATAATCTCTTCCGTTAAGATTAATCATACCCTGTGTTGGGACATTAAGCTTATATACATTTACAGACTTTGGAAGTTCTATAGAAACGGACGCCGGTGAATCTGTCTTACCGGTTATGGTGCCCTTAAATATCTCACCATTGTTGCCATCTCTAATATTAAATAAGCCATTAAGCTTTCCTGTTGTTCTTGTAACCTGAAATGGTTCTCCCGGTGTATTGTCCGCGTTTCTCCATGCTATATCTACAAGACCTTCTGCATCACTCTGATTTATTCTCTCTTCTCTAGGCACTACCATAAGTTCCTGATAGCCCATCTCATCTACAAGTATATTTCCGTTTATTCTTATACTCAAAGCTGTTGCATTTGAAGGTACGGCATCCACACCCGAACCAAACATGATGGATCTTTCATCAACATCTACATCCGTATATTCTGCAAGTTTATCTATACAAACTCCTCTTTGGTCACGAAGGTCATTGGCACTTCCGCCACGAAGTTCAGTAGTTATTATCTGCTGTGTAAGCTCAAATATCTGCTTTGCAAGAGAATTTATCTCACTTACACCAAGCTCTATCTCATCATTTATCGACTTCTGAGTACTTTGGAAATTGTTTGCAAGCTCATTTATCATATCAGTAAAAGAATCAACTGTATTGGTAAAACCGATTCTTGAGGTATAATCCGAAGGATTATCTGATAAATCCTGCAATGAATCGGACAATCTGTTTAGCCATTCGGAATATCCCGAGTTACCGTCAATCTCGTTCATATAGATTTCAAGCTGCTTTAAATTTTCTTCCTCTGATGCATATTCGGAATATTTTGAAGTTGTATTCCAGTATTTTGTATCGTAATACTCATTTCTAAGTCTTTCCACACTTTTTGCGCTTACACCGGTACCCATCATGCCGTATGATGCCGAAAGCTTGAGTGCATCTGATGCCGAAGCATTTACCTGCTGTCTGGAATATCCCGTTGTATTGGCATTGGATATGTTGTGTGAAGTTGTATTAAGTGCTGACTGAAAATAATTAAGTCCTGACAATCCGGTATTCAATCCTAAAAATGTTGATGGCATCTAAATCACTCCTCTTTTTGCCTGCGATTGGTTCGCATTATAATTATCTTCCAAGTGTATTAATTAAATGTTCTATCATTTCAGCTACTGTTGTTATATATCTTGAAGCTGCATTGTAAGCATGCTGATATTTTACAAGATTCGATAATTCTTCATCTGATGAAACTCCTGCAACCTGCTGCCTTAAGTTATCAAGGTCATTTACCGTCTGTTGCTGTGTTTCAGCCATGGAATTATATGTATATCCTCTATCTGAAAGCTCATCTATGGTTCCTGCAAAGTAATCCTTAAAATTACACTCAACAAGTGAGTTCGGGCTTACTGTTGCAAATTTTTTATCCCAAAGAGCAAGCAGTTTGTCTGCTACATCCTGCGCCTCTTCACCTGAGTTTCTTGAAAGAGGTAAAAGTGACGGTTCCTGTGCAAGATCCATATTTATATCCATATTACCTATAGTATATAATGAATAAAAGCTATTTGGATCTTCCTCATTGTAAACCTTGAAGGTTCCCGTTGTTCCATCAGCAAGTGTAAGCGTCTGCTCCGTATATCTTGGCTGATTAATTCTAACAAACAATTCGGTTCCGGCATATTCATTACCATCACCCATACCGATTCCTGCAGCTTCTTCGTCAAGGACCTTGACTGTTGTTCCATCCGAAAGAGTTACCTCTTTATTAGGACAAAGCACATCATTCATACCTGTTGCCATGGCGTTGATAAGAACATCAAACTGTGCCATAAGGTTTGTGATGGTGTACGGCTCAACATATTTGTTAAAATAATCCAAATCCTGAAGATATTGCTTGTGGTCAATCTCATACTGTGCCATATCTGCCTGATACTCAGCCGGATCAGTATAGTCCTCTTCAAGAGGTTTATCCGGTTTCTGAGGAACATCCGTATAATCACTCACAAAATATCCTCTGGACATCATAAGTCCTTTTAATGAACCTATATCTGTATCATTGTTAGCATTCGGAACAACATCTATATTAAATAATGCATGCTGGTCATCCTTCCATACCGGCATGAGAAAGTCTGTAGAATCCGATGTAAAACCATATTTGTCCTGATATGTCTGATTATTTGCAACCTTTACTGCTTCAACATCATAGGTCTTTCCTCTTGTAACCAGGCATCTTCCCTCGATATATACCTCTATGGTTCCATCTGCATTATTGATGATTTCCGTATCAACAAGACTACATAACTCATCTAAAGCCACATTTCTTGCATCTCTATAATCATTAGCGTTCTCGATTTTTGCTGCTTCCGTAGCGAGAACGTGTTCATTCAATTCTCTAATTGTTTTTGCGATTTCATTTATACGATTTATCTGATTTTCAATCTCATAATTTAGGTTTCTCTGATACTCTATAAGACTGCTTCTGATTTCCTTTGATCTGTCGAGGAAATGCTGTGCAGTTGCTATAAATGAACTTCTTGTAACTATACTATTGGACTCCTTTTGAAGTTCCTGCATGGAAGTCCAAAAATCATTGAGTACGGTGTTGAAATCATTACTGTCATTTTGATTTACAACATCCATCTTTCCAAAATAATTTTCTATCTCAGTTACTGCTTCGTATTCGGCCTTATAATAGTTCATACGGCCTGTTTCACCTCTGTATGCAATATCTGCAAAACTGTCTCTTACCTGTCTTATCTCCGCAGTTGTTACACCGATACCTGCTTTTTGAACATTATAGTCCTTACCTAACTTGTTGTACTCCCGGTCAGTGAGCATAACCTGCTGTCTGCTATAGCCATCGGTCTGAGTATTTGTTAAATTGTGTGCTGTTGTATTAAGCGCGTACTGATTTGTCTGAAGTGCTGTTACACCTATCGACAATCTGCCCATAGTTCCTGCTGACATATGCTCAACTTCCTTTCATAAATGTTTACTGTGATGTATCAAATTTACCGGGCTGATCAACTGCTCCGGCTCCCGAATAACCGCCTTTTTTGAACATATCCTTAGAATATTCTGCTGTTTCAGGTGCTCTGCTGAAATTCTGAATAAGATTAATATTATACTCTATCATAGACAGGGATTCCTGTATAAGATTCTGATTATGTCCATTAACCTCATAAAGCTGTTTGGCTATCTTGGCAAGCTTTTCATTTATCCTCATAAGCGGCTCTTGAAATTCTGTCTGTCCATCGAGGAAACTTATGATATCCGTTATCTTGATATCCGCTTTGCTCCTGTTGATAACCGATGCAATGTTACCCATGGTATTTCTTCTTTTATTTTCAAGGCCGGTAAGAACATCAACATAAAGCTGTTCCTTATCGGTCGTTTCCCTCAATCTGTCCAAACTGTTGGACACGATTGCAGAGGTTTTTTCCCTTGATACGACAAGGAGTTCTTCATATATAGCATACTCCTGATTAAGTTCTTCTATCAAATTCTCAATTAAGCTTGCCATATACTAACTCCTTAAATCGTCTTACTTGCAAATGCACTCATAAGCTTAGATGCAAAATCCTCATTACTTACTTCATATGTGCCGGCATCCATCCTTGACTTGATATCCGATACTAAGTTTTCCCTTACATCCGGTGTAGAAATAAGAGCATTCTTAGCTACCTGCATATCCTTGCCTAAGCTTGAAAACAAGACCTCATCCTTGAAGCTTGCACTTCCGGTACTATTAGCATATTTGGATTTATTGAGCCCATTAGCATTATAAATCTGATTAATACTATTTAAAGTACCTATACGCATAACTATCCCTCCTAATATAATATTGCTTAAAATTGTAAGCTTTGGATAAGATTATTATCTATCCTTAAAAATTTCTTCAATAATTTTATCGGACATATTTTTTATAATATAACCTCTAAAATGAATTTTTTATCCGACACCGATATCATCCTTATATATACTGCAATTTCTTTTCCTTATCAAAAATGCAATAATCGCTTATTTCCCTGATTACTCAAGGAATCTCATCTTTCCTGCACCTGTCTTTTTCGGAGCCTGATGTGCAGCCTGATAAAGTCCGTTAAGTGAATTTTCAAGGTTTCCGGCACACTGTGCACAGAACTTTCCACTGTGTATCATAACACCGCATCTTTCACAGGTAAGACCGACAAGCGAATCATCCGTAAATGTCAGTCTTTCTTCTCTAACCCATTTCTTTATCTGTTTTACCGGTACATCGCAGGCTTCAGCAACCTCATTTATATTGTTACCCGGATTATCTTTTATGTACTGCTTTACCTCCTGAAACTTTTCCTCAAGTTCTTTTTTACAGTTTGAACAGATTTTCTCACCTGTAACCCAATTAAATAATCTCTTACATCTTGAACAATTCATAACTTCCATGGCATAGCCCTCCTACATATATTTTTTATTTTGTATTAATATACTTGATTCAAACTAATCTTTTCCAATACATATGCTTGTAAAATATACTTCCTTTACACCTGCTGCCTTTAGCACTTTGGTACAGGCTTCTATAGTAGAACCGGTAGTATATATGTCATCCACAAGCATTATCCTCTTATATTGTACTTGTTTTTTATCAGATATAAAAGCCCTTTCAAGATTTTTTTGTCTTTCTTCATTGTCAAGCAGCTTTTGTGGGGTTGTATTTACGGTTCTCTTTAAAACTGTATTGTCAACAGGGATGTTCAGGTAAGCTCCAAGACTCTTCGCCAAAACCTCAGCCTGATTGTAACCTCTTTTTTCAAGTTTGCTTTTATGTACCGGAACCGGAATAAGCACTTCCGGAGCCGCTTCAATGATATCCTTTCCATGAGTTTTTACTATCTCGAGCGCATAACAATCTGCAAAAGTGCTCTTATTATGATATTTAAAATTTACTATACTCCTTTTTATCGGTTCCCTGTATCTCATAGCAGGAAATCCCTTTACAAAGCTTTTAGGCTTTACTTTGCAATCATCACAATACTCTTTTTCAATATCATCTATCTCCTTACCGCATTTTAGGCATGTCGGTTCGGTAAGATAGGTGATTTTCGGACGACATCTGTCACATATCCTTGTTTTTCCGCCTTTTAATACTTCTTCACACAGAGGACAGACAGGCGGATAAAAAAGAGTTCTGATTTTATTTATTATTCTTTTTAATCTACTGCCCATATCACTACCCATAGAACACCTGCCTTCGTCATCACAATAATTATATACCTTCTATCATTTCCTGAAGTCTGTACATAAGTGTAGTATATCTTTTTTGTTCTTCCTTATTGTCTATCATCTGATTGATCAAATTAAGATTTCCAACTATTACAACCATACGCTTTGCCCTTGTAATTGCCGTATATATAAGGTTTCTGTTTAAAAGCTTAGGTGGTCCGCTAAGAAGAGGAATTATAACTACCGGATATTCGCTTCCCTGAGATTTATGTATCGTTACCGCAAATGCGTGTTCAAGCTCTGAAAGACCGTTATATGGATATACTACCGTTCTTCCGTCATCAAAAAGAACTGTGAGTTCTTCATCATAGTGACTTATATTACTTATAATGCCCATATCTCCATTAAATACACCAACGCCTTCCTCTGTCACATAACCTCTTTCGCCGTATATCTTCCACTCCAGCTTGTAGTTATTTTTTATCTGCATAACCTTATCACCGGTTCTGAAAATCACATCATTTTTCTCCACCTCATCCTTTTTTGGTGACGCAGGATTGATAAAGCTTTTCAGCTTGACATTTAACTTCTCAACTCCGACTTCATTTTTCTTCATCGGTGTAAGCACCTGTATATCCTGAGGCGAAATTCCAAGATATGGCGGAAGATTTTTTATAATAAGCTCTTTAATTTCATTTGTTATGGCTGTTACATTGTTTCTCGGTATAAAAAAGAAATCTTTATTTTTATTGGTTATATCTATATGTTCTCCCTGATTTATCTTATGTGCATTATATACTATATCGCTTCCGCTTTCCTGTCTGTAAATTTTAGTGAGACTCGTAACCGGAAAACAATCAGAGTTAATTATATCCTTTAATACATTCCCTGCACCAACAGACGGAAGTTGATTGATATCTCCCACAAGTATCAATCTGGTTCCGTTCATAACTGCACATAAAAGCGAATAGAAAATGAAACTGTCTACCATAGACATCTCATCCACTATAATCGCATCACATTCCAAAGGATTACCTGCATTTCTTCCAAACCTAAGTGATTTATTGTCCATATCGTTATCATCAGGTATACCGGAGAATTCAAGAAGTCTGTGTATTGTTTCTGCCGGTCGGCCTGTTGATTCGGTCATTCTTTTTGCCGCACGTCCTGTAGGTGCGCAGAGCCTTATGTCCATGCCTTTCTTCATGAAATATCTTATAATCGCATCTATTATAGTAGTTTTTCCGGTTCCCGGTCCTCCGGTTATAACACATACGCCTGCTGTTATAGCTGACTTTACCGCATCTCTTTGAACAGAATCAAGAACCATCTCCATATCCTTTTCTATAGATGCAATCGCCGCTTCAAGCTCATGCTCCGGCATCTCATATCTTAACTTTTTATCAAGCAGCATCCTTGCAGTATTGAGCTCAACATAATAATTAGATGCAAGGTATACTGCATCCATACCATCAACATTTTTTATTACGATTCTGCCCGATATAATAAGTTCTGCCAACTGGTTTTCAATAAGCTCTGCAGCCTCTTCAAAAACTGTAGACGCACTTACACTGCTTTCATACTCAGCATAACCAAAAGAAAACTCTTCCTCATAGCTTATTGCATCATTTTCTCTGGTGAGCAACAGTGTTCTTTTTATAACTTCTTCCTTTGGAAGAAACATATGTCCATCACCAATGGCAGAATTTAACACATATATTATAGCAGAACGGATTCTAAACTCAGAATTTTTTTCTATGCCCATCCTTCTTGCAATCTCGTCAGCGGTTTTAAAACCTACACCTGTTATGTCTTCTGCTATTTTATATGGATTACCGCGAAGTATCTCATATACTTTTTCACCATACTCATTATATATCTTTATAGCCAGATTTACAGATATCCCATATTCGGATAAAAATATAATAACATGCTGAAATTCTTTCTTTTCCTGATATGAAATCGCTATGCTTCTTGCTTTTCTCTCTGATATACCACTGATTTCCGCTAATCTTTCCGGTTCCTGTTCAATTATCCTCAGGGTATCTGCCTTAAATTTTTTTACTATCCTCTTTGCAAGTACTTCTCCTATGCCTTTAACTATTCCGGAAGAAAGATATCTTTCTATTCCAAGAGTATCTTCAGGCATTTTTATCTCGCAGCTTGTAAATTTAAACTGAATATCGTATTGCGGATGGTTGACATAATCTCCCTCCGCAATAATATAAAGGCCCTCTCCTATACCAAAAAGAGTGCCTACAAATACTTCTTCGCCGTCCTCTCCATCTACGGAGAAAACGGCGTAGCCATTTTCATCATTTTTATAAATAATCTTCTCAATTATTCCTTCTCTGGTCATAATCTATCTCGAATTTCTATTATTCTATGCCACTACTCTTTAACTGCCATATTTTCAGCAGCAATCTCAGCATCCTTTACAGAGGTATCAGCAGAAGCATCTATCTCAGATGCATCTATAGTCGGCATATTATTTTTCATCGCCTCATAAAGCTGTCTGGCAAGACCTATACCACCCTGATTGGTTACAGCCTGTGCATACTGCTGAACTCTCATATCACCAAACATCTTAACATAATCGCCTTCTTCTTCATCGGACTTCATGATGGTATTTTCCATGGATTTATATACTTGCTCAATCATATAAGCCTCAAACTGCTTGCAGGCTTCCATCATCTCTTCATCAGTCTGAACCTTGCCATTTTCTTTAGCCTTGAAAGTCTTTTCAACATCAGTTGAGCGTGTTGAATTAATTATAGAAGAATAATCTGTGGTTCCTATTATATCCATAGTAATTTCTCCTTTTTATTACAGGATTTGTATCAAATATTATACTATCTCAAGTTGTTAGCCTGCTGCATCATATCATCTGTTGCCTGAATCGCCTTTGAATTCATCTCATAAGCTCTCTGAGCTACAATTAGATTTACCATTTCATTTGCTACATCTACGTTTGAACCCTCTCTGTAGAACTGATGTGTTTTACTTTGCTTAAGAGTTGTATTTCCAAGTTCAGAAACAGCATCACCCGATGCAAGAGTTACCGAGTAGTTATTATTTCCTTCTTTATGTAAGCCTGCAGGATTGTTAAACTGATATAAACCAAGTCTTACAGCCTGACCATTGTTTGTAAGCGCCTCGAAATTGCCATCATTACCTGCAAATCCTATTCTTCCGCCATCATCTATCTGTACATCTGTTGATAATCTGTTAAGCGGCAGATATATACTGTTTCCGTTTGAATCAAGCACCGGAAATCCTTCAGAGGTACATAAAAGATTACCATTGGCTGTAGGTGATACTATGAAATTTCCATCTCTGGTATACTGCAATTCGCCATTTGGAGTTCTTACCTGATAGAAACCATCTCCTTCTATAGCTACTGCAAACGGATCTTCTGCAGCAAGAAGTTCACCCTGAGTAAACATACTTGTTATGGCGGATGTTCTTGAACCAAGTCCAACTTCTGCGGCTACCGGCTTAAGGTCTCCCGCATTATTAGTCGACTGTGATTGAAGATTTTGATATAAAAGAGATTTAAAACTTGCCTGTTGAGTTTTATATCCCGATGTATTAACATTTGCCACATTATTTGCTATTGTATCTACATTTGTCTGCTGAGCTCTCATACCTGATGCCGCAGTCCACAATGA
Organism: Lachnospiraceae bacterium; assembly: GCA_017469405.1. Classification (GTDB taxonomy): domain Bacteria; phylum Bacillota; class Clostridia; order Lachnospirales; family Lachnospiraceae; genus Coprococcus_C. The sequence goes on from JAFUGL010000009.1 coordinate 24,816, forward strand.
ACGCATCATAGTCCCGTACCTCCTAATCAGTTATATTAGATAAAATCGGATCATCCTAAAATAAAATCATCTAAATAATTTATCGGCTTATTTTCCTATAGCTTAACCTTATACCTGACCGATGGTTACAGTCTTTTCCAAAATATCATCAAGTGTCTGAACCATCTTCTGATTGGTTTCATATGCTCTGGTAATAGCTATCATATCAACCATCTCAGTAACCATATTGACATTGGACATCTCAAGATAACCCTGTGTAAGTGTTGCATTGGCCGGTATCTGAGTCGCACCGTCAACCGCTTCATACATATTTTCGCCATAACTTGAAAGGAAATCATAGCTTTCAAAATCCGTAAGCCCTATGGTTGCAATGTAATTATTGTTAGCATATATATCCCCGGTTACACCAATCGCCACATCTACAAAATTAGCATCCGGTATCTGTATAGGATTGCCATTTTCGTCAAGCACGGAATCTCCATCTTTTGTCTGAAGAAATCCTTCTTTCGTAACTGTAAAATCCCCGTCACGAGTATATCTTATATGGTTATTTCCTTCTTTATCTGTCATACTGATGGTAAAAAAGCCCGAACCGCCTATAGCTACGTTATAAGCATCACCGGTTTCTCTGAATCCTCCCTGTGACATATCATAGAAAGTTTCTCCAATCTTTGTACCAAGTGCAACTCCGCCAAGACCTCTTTTTAAATTTGGTCCTTCGGTATTATCGTCGATTTTAACAGCAAGCTGTCTTGCAAAGGATTGAGACGTAGCATCTATCTTTTTAAATCCCGTGGTATCCGCATTTGCCATGTTGTTAGTGACAACATCCATACGTCTTTCTTCATTTCTAAGTCCCGTCCACGCTGTATAAAGGCCTCTTACCATACTATCACTCCTTAAAATGTTTCGCGAAATGCCGGCATATATTGATTATCTGCCTGCTTTCGTCCTGCAATTTACTAATTACTTTTTCTCACTTAAAAACTCGATATATTTACCTGTTCCTATAGCAACTGCCGTAAGCGGTTCCTCAGCAGTCATGGTCGTTATACCGGTATTTTCCTCTATAAGATCCTCAAGTCCGTGTAGGAGTGAGCCGCCGCCCGTAAGGACGATACCTCTGTCGGCTATATCTGCCGCAAGCTCAGGAGGTGTTCTTTCAAGTACCGAATGTACTGCATCAACTATCTGAGCGGTTACCTCTCTAAGTGCCTCTTCTGTTTCATCCGATGAAACAGTTACAGTCTTAGGTAAGCCTGTAACAAGGTTTCTTCCTCTTATCTCCATGGTTATGTTTTCCGGTCTCTTATAACAGGTTCCGATATTAATCTTTATCTCTTCGGCAGTTCTTTCACCGATTAAAAGATTATGCCTTTTTCTCATAAATCTTACTATAGCTTCATCAAAGTCATCTCCGGCAACCTTTATGGAAGTTCCCACGACAGTTCCCTCAAGGGAGATAACTGCTATATCGGAGGTTCCTCCTCCTATATCCACTATCATATTGCCACAAGGTCTGGAAATGTCGATACCCGCACCAATCGCTGCCGCAACCGGCTCCTCAATTATATAAACATCACGCGCACCTGCCTGATAAGTAGCATATTCAACTGCCTTCTTTTCTACCTCAGTTACCCCTGAAGGTACACAGACGCTTATCCTTGGTCTTCTACCGAAAAAGCTCTTTCCGACTGCCTTTTGGATAAAGTACTTAAGCATCTTTTCTGTAATCGTAGAATCAGAAATAACCCCATGCCTTAGTGGTCTTACTGCCACTATATTGCCTGGGGTCCTTCCCAACATCAGCCTGGCCTCCTCGCCAATAGCTTTTATTCTATCTGCATCTCTGTCGTATGCAACGACTGAGGGTTCACTCAAAACTACGCCCTTGCCTTTTACATAGACTAGTACGCTGGCTGTTCCTAAATCTATACCTATATCTGAACTTGCCATCGTTTACTCCTTTCCCGCTATCATATATATCGTCAAATTATTATAAATCATTAGCTTTTCTCAAAATAATTAAAGATGCTGGTTCTCCATCAAGCCATTCCATCTTAATCTCAGTTATATCCATTATCTGATCAAGCTTTTCTATATAGCTTCTCCAGTTTGTCACCTTTTCCTTATCAATAAAAGGTTTTCGCATCGTAGAAATACTGTCAAATCTGTCATGCAGGTCATTGATAAGCATTCTGCTGTCCATACCAAGGAAATCGCATCCTACAAGCTCATTCATCTTTTTATTTGCAAACAACACCTCTCCTGAGTAAGTATCTCTTACAAATACACCCACATCAAAGTTATTGTATGTTTCTATCAAATGTTTATTCACATTTCTAATATTATCATCGCCCACAGCATTTTCTATCATATTCTGAATGATAAGAGAAATGCTCTTTAAAAATCTTAAATCTTCTTTTGAGAAAACTCTTTCATTTCTGTCCTCTGCAAAGAATACGACTCCATTAAGCTTGCCTTTTAAATAAATCGGATATGCAACAACAGCCTTGAGATTGTAACGCATTATACTAAGTTTGGATTCTCTTGTATAATTGGCATTATCCACAAGATGTATCCCGCCGCCATTTTTTATATTCTGTTCTACTATATACATATTTCCCGATAAAGTTTCAAGCAAATCAGAATCCGGCTGTCTTCCGGTTATATTAAAATAATTTCTTATCTTATATTCCTTGACATTATGCTTCGAGCGCGTATATACAAATGCCTCGCCAAGATTAAGATGATTGCAGACCTCACCAAGAGTTTCTTCAATTACTTCATTAACGGAATTATAAAGATTGCTGTTAATCTTTGACAGTGCATTGGTCATGATATTCTGACCGGCAAGCTCCTCACGAAGCTTTGCACCCACACCTTTAGTCTTAGCTATCTCTATCTCTGCAGCAAGTTTCTTTTCAACATAGTCCGATATAAACTCCGCCACATCACAAAAATTCTGAAAATAAGCTTTAAGCCTTTCGTTTTCTTCATCCGAAAAAGCCGCAACTATCCATATGGCATTTATCTTATTATTCATCCTGATAGGTGCAGCCATAACATTTCCTTTATTGGAAATTGACATCGCTCTGACAGTAGGTTCCTCAGTTTCAATAATTTCTTCCTTTAAAATATTAAAATTTTCATGATACTTGGGATTTTCAAACAAATCATAGAAAACACCTAGATTTGCATCAGGACCGGTTGGATTATATATCATTTTTCCATCAAGCCCGATATAGGCAGAATAAAGCCCCGCGATATCAGAAAATGCCCTAAGAGCGTCCTCAAGCTTTTCATCATTTTTAATAAGCTCAAAACCTTCCTCTAAATTAGCAGCTTTTTTATGCTTCTTTCCAAGCCCGTCATGTTTTTTCTTCTTGTCCTTCTTATCTTCCTTCTTGGAAATATAGTACTCCAATATTATATTGCCATCTTTTCCCTCAGATATACTTACTTCATTAATAACGTCAAAAATCTCGGCATTATCTCCCACCATTCGATAGCTGTGTGCATAATCCTTTACCTTTGTTTCTATGGCATCATGTATGACAGCTTTTACCTTATCTCTGTCCTCCGGATAAATGTAATCATCCGTAAGCTTTAAGCCTTTCGTAACCATCTCCGGATTCATACCGATTATCGCAGCATTAGGAGAAATGTATCTCAAAGTAAATTTTCCATCATCAGGCGAGTATTCTTTTACAATTATTACATAGCCTGATTTACTTATGGCCTTTAACAAATACTTGTTTTCAAAAAGCATATTTTCTCCCTCCTAAATAAAATTATAATTGTTTTCTTCAAATTGTCCTATGGTAAAAAAAAGTAATGAATTCCTTTATCATAGAGATGTTTATTATATATTATTCTTTGTTATAAAATGGCTGCTGCATATAATATGCAACAGCCACATGATAAATTATCTTCTTTATAAATTATCTATCCAAATCAGGAAATGCCTGATCCGCAACTGCCTTCGTATCATTACATGCCGTAACAACGTTATCAACAGACTTAAGAAGAGTATTCATGTACTCGCTTACGCTTTCACATTCTTTCTTAATTGCCATCCTTGTATTGTAAGCTTCAACTCTTGCCTGATTTTTCATCTCTTCACACTCAGCATTGGTCTGCTCAGTAAGAACACGACAATTATATTCTGTCTCTTCTCTCAATGCATCAGTTTCTTCTTTTGTTGTACGCTTTAAGTCTTCACAATCAGCATAAGTTGTTTCTCTTAATTCCTGACATGCGCTCTGAGTCTCAGCATTTAACTGGTCACAAGCTGACTGGGTCTCTGTTCTGAGTCTTTCACATTCTGCATTAGTCTCATCAGCAAGCCTCTGACACTCTGCATTGGTCTCATCAGCAAGCCTCTGACACTCTGCATTGGTCTCATCTGTAAGATCTTTGCATTCTTTCTGAGTCTGAGCCATAAGTGCATCTGCACTTTCTCTTGCCTGTAAAAGAGTTCTTGAAATAGACTCATATCTCATCGCTGACTCTTCTTCTCTTGTCTTATAAGTCTCCAACTGGTCTTTCATCTGAGTAAGCTCTACCTGAAGCTCATCATTTACCTTTTTAAGGTTATCTATAGTGCTGCTTGATTCATTTAAGTTCACTTCTCTCATAGTATGAAGATTCTTAACTGACTCACTGAGCTTTAAAATATTAGCCTTTAACTCTTCAACTTCTTTTTCATGCTCCTTGTTAAGATCCTCGATATAAAGCTCTGTAGACCTCTTATCATATCCACCAAATGATGCTGATTTTATCTGTAACTCCATACTAATTGTTCCCCTTTCACCTTTACATAACAATTCTTTTATCACATATCCATAGCATATGTCCTGTTTAATTGCATTCATTGCTCTTTCAATTATATTAAGCACACTTTTTTGCAATTAAAATTTTCACTTGCTTATTATATCACAGGAATCGACAATATGCACTCATTTTTTATTTTTTATTAATTTAATTATTTTTTACTATTTTAACTACCATTTTTGACACTCTCGTTTCTTTATTTTTTTAAATATTATAACTAATTGACTTTTTTCTATCGCTTTTATCATTTTTCTGTGATACAATTAGTTGGTTAATGCATAACCAAAAAGTGTTTATATTTTTATTATGTGAGGTTTTTCTATGAATATTAAATTTAAAAAATTTTTATCTATATTATTGTGCCTTATGCTTATGATGGCTCTTTGTTCCTGTGGAACCAAATATGAAAAGAAATATCAGGAGTATGTCAAGAGCCTCATAGCAATCAATTACCTTGGTGTGTCTGAAGAATACATCAAATCAACCGGTGCCAATAAGGAGGATGCAGATGCTCTATATGAAGCAAATGCTGAGCTTCTTGCAAATAATATCCTTACCTACTACGGTATTACCATCTCTGATGCATCCGAGATGATGGATCAATATATCGCTCTTGCAAAGAACATATACAGTAAGGTTAATTACAAGGTTTCTCCTGCTTACAAGGATGGTAGTGTTTATCTTGTTGATATAACAATCTATCCTATCAATATCTTTGCACAGTCCTCAGAGGATGTCACCAATTATGTAAATAAATTTAATGAAGGTGTCGCAAATGGAGATTATAACGACTACACTCTGGTCCAATATGAAACTGAATTTTCAACCGGCATGCTTGAAATATTAAATGACGCAGCCTTAAATATGACCTACGCAGATCCTGTTACCGTAACCGTGGAAATCGTAGTTGACGGCGACACCTATTACATCAGCGAGCGCGACTTCTTAAAAATCGACGCCGCCATGATCAACTCAACCGATGTTCCGGTTCCGGAGTCTGATACAGAGGCCGAATAAATTCCGGTTTGTCGGAGCAAGAGTCGGCAGGATATAGAGGGTGTAACTGCCGGAGTTAGTTCCCTTAAGGTGCTTATCATATATCAGGTCTTCGAAGGACACGCTCTCGGGAGAGTTTAGACGCAGGCTCACTAACCTCAATATAATTTCAAAAATAGGGATTTGACGCTTTTTTTGCATGAATGCAAAAGCTTCAAATCCCTATTTTCTCATTATATTTCGCTAAGTGAACGCGTCTCTAAATGGTCCTTC
>JAFUGL010000082.1 GCA_017469405.1 Lachnospiraceae bacterium
CAATCCAGACAAGAATTGCAAAGCTTAGAAAGTATGAAGCTATGGAGGCTGATGGTACATTTGACGTACTTCCGAAGAAGGAAGTTATCGAGATTAGAAAAGAGATGGATAAGCTCCAGAAGAATCTCGGTGGTATTAAAGATATGAAGGATATTCCTGATATGATATTTGTTGTTGATCCACGTAAGGAGAAGAACTGTATCCAGGAGGCACATACACTTGGAATTCCTCTTGTAGGTATCGCTGATACTAACTGCGATCCTGAAGAGCTTGATTATGTAATTCCTGGTAATGATGATGCTATAAGAGCAGTTAAGCTTATCGTTGCTAAGATGGCTGATGCTGTTATCGAGGCTAATCAGGGTGCAGATGAGATGACTGAAGAGGAAGCAGAGTCTGCTGCAGCAGATGCTGAGGAAGATGCAACTGAGGAAGCATAATAGGTTTATTAATAATATTTAATATTTATTTATATCTATAAGTGCTACTTAATATTGATTTATAAGTATTGTATTAGGAGGAAATATATAATGGCTAATATTACAGCAGCTATGGTAAAAGAGTTAAGAGAGATGTCAGGTGCCGGTATGATGGACTGTAAGAAGGCTCTTACAGAGACTGACGGTGATTTCGATAAGGCTATGGAGTTCCTTAGAGAAAAGGGACTTGCAACTGCTCAGAAGAAGGCAGGAAGAATTGCAGCTGAAGGTATCGTTGCAACAACTGTTGTAGATGGTGGTAAGAAGGCGGCAATCGTTGAGGTTAATGCTGAGACAGATTTCGTTGCTAAGAATGAAGTTTTCCAGGGCTATGTTAAAGAAGTTGTTGACCAGATAGTAGAAAGTGATGCAGCAGACGTAGAAGCATTTAAGGCTGAGAAGTGGGCTCTTGATACTTCTATGACTGTTGAGGAAAAGCATGCAGCTATGATAGCTAAGATTGGCGAAAATATGAACATCAGAAGATTTGCTAAGATTAATTCTGATGGTCTTGTTGTTTCATATATCCATGCAGGTGGTAAGATTGGTGTTCTTGTTGAGGCAGCTACTGATGGATTAGGTGCTGCTATAGAAGAGTGCTTAAAGAATGTAGCTATGCAGGTTGCAGCTATGAATCCTAAGTACTTAAGCTCAGAGGATGTACCACAGGATTATAAGGATAATGAAATGAAGATTCTTAAGGAGCAGGCAAAGAATGATCCTAAGAATGCCAATAAGCCGGATAATATCATAGAGAAGATGTTAATGGGACGTCTTAATAAGGAGCTTAAGGAGATTTGTCTTTTAGAGCAGGAGTATGTTAAGGCTGAAAATAAGGAAACTGTTGCTAAGTATGTAGAGCAGGTTGCTAAAGCTAACGGATGTTCACTTGCACTTAAGAGCTTTGTTCGTTTTGAAACAGGCGAAGGTCTTGAGAAGAAGAATGAAGACTTTGCAGCAGAAGTTGCAGCACAGATGGCAGGAAAGTAAATATAAATTAGCAAAAATATAAAAATCCGCATAAGATTGATAGACTCTCTTGTTGAGAGAATATTGATTTTATGCGGATTTTTTATTTATAATTTTTGATCGTTTTCATTTGGTATATATTGAATTATATCTGACATTTTACAATTTAATATGCGACATAAATCATTTAAGGTTTTGGTAGATACATCTTTATTATGTTTTAATCTGTGAAGTGTGCTATGTGACATCTTATGTTTGTTGGTAAGAGTGTACCAGTTTTCATTTGATTCCTTTAATGTTTCCCAAAATGGAGAGTAATCTATCATAGCTATACCTCTTTTACTCTTTTGTATTAGTATTCTCTGATATCTATAATAAAATTACTCTTTTTACTTGAATATCTTCGATAAAACGAATATAAAGAATGCATATTTTATAGTTTAAAATATATAAAAAATAAATATTAATAGTGTAATATTTATACCTTATAATTAATATACTGATGGGTGAAAGAGTTATAATTATGGGGTAAAGATGAAAAAAATTGCATTAGGATTACTTATTTTATCGTTATTTTCTTTTTCATTTTCATATTATGATAAGTCAATAGAGATTTTAAATTATTATTGTAAAAATAAAATTATATGTGCTGAGGAATTATCTGTATCAAATGATAAAAGAGCTTGTTGGATTTCTTTTCTTGACATAGAGGATTTTCTATGTGACCTTGATGAGGTTTCATATCGTGATAAAATTGGAGAAATATATGACAACATTCTTTCAAATAATATGAATACAGTGATTTTTCATGTCAGACCTATGGGAGATGCAGTTTATCCATCAAATATTTTTCCATGGTCTGTATATATATCAAGTGATAGAATTGCACCGGATTATGACCCGCTTTTAATTGCAATTGAAGAGGCACATAAAAAAGGATTATATTTTGAGGCATGGATTAACCCTTATAGATTATCTAAAAATAATGAGACAACAGAATCATTTAAGAATACTTCCTTTTATGAAGATAATGTAGATATAATACTGGAGTATGTAAATATAGATGGTGAAACATGTCTTTGTTTTGATCCGGCTAAGGAAAAAAGTAAAATCATTATATGTGAAGGAGTAGCGGAGATTGTTGAAAACTATGATGTTGATGCAATTCATTTTGATGATTATTTTTATGTTGATGGTATGGGTAATGGTCTGACAACAGAAGAGAAAAAGACTTATGTAAATGATATGATTGCTTCTGTTTATAAAACTGTAAAGAATGTAAATTCATCATGTCAATTTGGAATAAGTCCTGCCGGAAATCCGGATAATGCAGAAGCTGATGGTGCTGATATAGACACGTGGCTATCTGAGGAAGGTTATGTTGATTATATAATGCCACAACTTTATTGGACAGATGAATATATCTCATCTGATGGAGAAGAAATAGCTCTTTTTTCTGAGAGATGTGCCAAGTGGCAGAGTATAAATAAACTTAATAAGCCGATATATGCAGGCTTAGCACTTTATAAGTCCGGAGAAAAATATGATGGTGATAAAGGATGGGATATATATGATGATAATTTAAAAAAACAATGTGACAAGGCTTATCAGATGGGATATGACGGTTATGCACTTTTTAGATATGCCTGGTTGGAAAACAGTATCTCTTCAAATGAGTTGGATAATCTTAATGATTATGTTGAAACTTTGAGTTTTACAAAAAAAACTGATACAAATATAAATACAGGTAATAACAATTTAACTGAAAATAATATAGGCTGTGGATATGGTATTAAGTGTAATGTATACTGTAGAGGAATTACACATAAAAGTATATTGGTTGATGGGAGAATTTCAAAGATAAGCCAATTATATAAAGGTATAGGTGCTATTCAGATAATAATAGATGATGAAGTCAGTGATACTTGTGTGGAATATAGAGTACATAATTCTTTGGGCGTATGGTCTGATTGGAAGAAAGACGGTGAAATTGCGGGAGATTTAAATTGTATTAGTCTTATTGATGGCATACAGATACGGTTTTGCAATGATATGTTGGATAAGTATGATTTATTTTACAGAATAGGATATTTTGACGGGTATTTAACGAAGTGGAAAAATAACGGAGATATAGCCGGAGATATAGGTTTAAGAGGTGCAATAAGCTTTATTGACTTTAAATTAATTGAAAAATAAGATAATATTATAAAATAATTTTCAAATCAGGGTCAAATAGTGAAAAAAGCACAGAAAATCAAGAAAAAATCAATAAAAACACTTGCAAAATTTAGAAAAAGTGATATAATCATTAAAGACTTTAATAGTGATTACTAAAAGAGTGGGTTTTGGAAAACCCGCTCTTTACTTTTTAAGTATGGTGGTGTCAAAAGGCTGATGTCAGTTGTTTTTAGTCGATACCACTTAAGCAGGCAGGTTTATTGGCGCGTTGTCTGTTTTATAAAAAATGAAAGGTGGAGTTAGATGAAAAAAAATGAAATTGAAGATTATTGCACCAAACTGGTTACTCCGATCATTGAAAAAAATTCATTTGAATTGGTAGATGTTGAGTATGTTAAGGAAGGTGCAGATTATTACCTTAGAGTATATGCTGATAAAGAGGGCGGAATCAATATTGATGACTGTGTTCTTATTAGTAGGGCACTTGAGAAAAAACTTGATGAAGAAGACAAAATTGATGGTGCATATATTCTTGAGGTTAGTTCACCGGGGCTCACAAGACCTTTAAAGAAAGACAAGGATTTTAAAAGAAGTATAGGAAAAAAAGTAGATATTAAGCTATACAATAAAGTAAACGGGTTAAAACAGTTTACTGCTGAACTTAAAGCTTATTCTGAGCAGGATATCACAGTATTATTAAATGATGAAGAAATGCTTATTAATAGAAAAGATATCTCAATGATAAGATTAGCATTTGAATAAAGATAATTGATACAATAAGGAGGATAAAAAAATGTCAGAAATTATTGACGCATTAAATCAGTTAGAGAAAGAGAAAGGTATAAGTAAGGAAAAAATAATGGAGAAGATTGAAGCTTCTCTTTTATCTGCATGTGAAAAGGATTTTGGAAAAGATGCTGTTATAGAAGTATCTATGGACCGTGAAACCGGTGAAATTGCATTGTTCCAAAAGAAAACTGTTGTTGAAGATGTTGAAAATGAAGACAATGAAATTTCATTGGTACAGGCAAAGGCAATGAATGATGAGGCGGCTGTAGGAGATGAACTTAAGTTTGAGATTAAAACCATGGAATTTGGCAGAATTGCAGCACAAAAGGCAAGAAGCATAATTGTTCAGGCTATAAAAGAAGGCGAAAGAGATGCTATATATGAGCACTTTGTATGCAAGGAAAAAGACATCATCACAGGTGTTGTTCAAAGATATGTTGGCAATAATATAAGCGTCAGTCTTGATGACAGAACAGATGCTATTCTTAATGAAAATGAGCAGGTTAAGGGTGAGTATTATAAGCGTGGTGACAGAATAAAGCTTTACGTTGTTGAAGTAAAGAAAAACCAAAAGGGTGGATTTAAGATAGTAGTTTCAAGAACACATAAGGATCTTGTAAGAAAATTATTTGAGCGTGAGGTAGCTGAGGTAGCTGACGGAACCGTTGAAATCAAGAGTATTTCCAGAGAGCCGGGTTCAAGATCAAAAATAGCTGTATGGTCAAATGATCCTAATGTTGATCCTGTCGGAGCCTGTGTTGGCTTAAACGGTACAAGAGTAAATACAATTGTTGATGATTTAAAGGGTGAGAAGATTGATATAATTAACTGGGATGAAGATCCTGCAGTATTTATTGAAAATGCATTAAGTCCATCAAAGGTTGTTTCTGTAGATGTGGATATAGATGAGAAGAGCGCAAAGGTTGTTGTTCCTGATTATCAGCTTTCACTTGCAATCGGTAAGGAAGGTCAGAATGCAAGACTTGCTGCAAGACTCACAGGCTACAAGATAGATATCAAGAGCGAATCTCAGGCTGGTCTTTCAAAATATGATGATGATGATGAGATAGAATTTAGACTTGATGATGAATACGATGAGTATGACGATGAAGAAAATTATGATGAAGATGGCTATGAAGAAGAGGCTTATGAGGATGATAACTATGAAGAGGATAGTTATGAAGACGATAATAACGAAGATGATGGTGATGATAAGGATGAAGAATAATCTCATCTATTAAATGATAAGGAGTATTGGCTTAATGGCAAAAAAAGTACCGCTTAGACAATGTACAGGATGTAGAACATCAAAAGCAAAAAATGAACTTATACGTGTAATAAAAACTCCGGAGGATGATATATGTCTTGACAAAACGGGAAGATTAAATGGCAGAGGTGCATATATATGTCCGGATAAAAATTGTCTTGAAAAGGCAATTAAGTCTAAGGGACTTGAAAGGGCTCTTAAGTGTGAGATTCCTAAGGAGATATATGATACTCTTTTAAAGGAGTTGAGTTGATTGAAAGGAAATAAAGCTTTATCCATGCTTTCAATAGCCGCAAAGGCCGGCAAGGTTAAAAGTGGAGGCTTTTTGGTAGAAAAAGCTTTGCAGGAAAACAATGCACAACTTGTGCTTATTGCCAAAGATGCATCGGATAATACAAAAAAGAAATTTAAACAAAAATGTGAGTTTTACAAGATTCCGTATTATACATCGGTAAACAGTGAACTGCTTGGAAAGAGTATTGGAAAAGAAGCGAGAGTTGTTGTAGTGGTTACGGATGCAGGACTTGCAAATCAAATAGTAAACGGAATAAATAGTAGTAAGGATTTGGAGGTGTAATCTATGAGAGTACACGAATTAGCAAAACAATTATCAGGAGAATTAGGAAAACAGATTACAAGTAGTGAACTTCTTGTCAAGCTTAATAAGAAAAAAGAAGGCTTAAAACCTACAAGTAATGTAAGTGATGATTTAATACAATATATCAGAGGATTATACATTAAAACAGCTGCACCGGCTAAAGCCGCTGCACCTTCTAAGCAGTCTGCTCCGTCAAGGACCGCTGCAACAGCAAAAGCTGCTGCTCCTACAAGAACAAAAGCAGCTTCTTCTGATGTGAAGAAAGCAGTTCCTAAAAAGGAAGCTGTCGGAAAAGAACCTGTAAGGAAACCGGCGGTAAAAAAGGAAAATTTACCAGTTGATCTTGAAAAGGTAATTTTAGTTAAGAAGAGCGTTGCACCGGCAGAAGTAGCGGTTAAGAAACCTTCAGACGTTTCAGAAGAAACAAGTAAAACAGTTAAGAAGGATGCTGATGCAAATGAAACAGTTAAAAGAGAAGCTG
>JAFUGL010000083.1 GCA_017469405.1 Lachnospiraceae bacterium
CTGTTTATATCCGAATCATCAGATATCCATTTGACCTTTCCGGCATTCATGGAGCTGTAATTAAGCGTAGGAATAAGCAAAATCTGTTTATCTGCTGCAATATCTCCCTTTGCCTCTATCTCCGAAAGTTTCTCGGCAAGGAGCGAACATATATATAGCTGCTGATACTCATTTCCTCTCATAGCTCCCACTATGCAGGCCGCTTTTTCTCCATGTCCATATGTGAAACCATGTATCTCATATTCACCCCTAAAGGACGTATTCATCGTAAATAATAATTCTTTATTCATTTCCGTCACCCACTATTCTGGCTATAAGCGAACCTTCTTCTATAACAGGATAATCTCTTATGGAACATATCATTCCATTAGCAGATGCTTTTACAACCTCTTCTACCGAACCTGTTATAACATCAACTATAGTTCCTATCTCATCCCCTATTTTTACTTTTTCATATAAAGCAACACCGGGAATAAAGATTCCGCTACTTTCTGAATTTATGTAAACCATATCTTTATCATTTGTTATACTTGGAATATGAGGTTTCGGAGTCTCTTTTTCCCATATTCCCATATAATTCATAAGTGAAAAGAGACCATCAATAATCTTATTACAATAGTCCTGATTTATCCTAAATGCTGTTCCGGATTCAATAACCATCGATAATGTTCCTGTTTTATTGAGTGCATATGCAAGACTTCCATTCAATACAGATGTACTGGGATGAATCCAAATCATATCAGTATTAAGGCACTTTGCTATAGGCAAAAGTGACTCCAGATTATCATCATTTAACCTTACCTGAGGTACCTCGTGTAAAAATATATTGCTTGAATGTAAATCTATGCATACATCTGCACCCTTTATATCATCAAATATACATGATGCAGCATACTCTCCAACCGCACCGGTTTTTGATCCCGGAAAAATCTGGTTCATATCCATATCGGAATCGGGGATATCTCTTGTCCTGGAATCAAGTCCCAAAGGGTTAAGACTTGGATATACATCTACTATGCCTTTTAGTTCGCTGAAATCCTGCTTAATTCTTCTGATTATTTCATAGCATATATATTGTCCCTGAAGCTCATCACCGTAAAGTCCCGATACAATACAAAGTCTTTTTTCATTACCGGATAAAACATCAGGTGCCAATCTATTCTTTTTTATCTTAAGCTTTTCCTCAATCATAAGGTCAACCGACACAACAGTTTCTATCATATAAGCCTCCGTAATTCAACTACGATTACCTGTTAAATTCTATGAAAAATATATATTAATCACACGAAAAGGCACTCCTTATAAAATAAGAGTGCCTTTTATTTGATTATATAAATTTAAGACTCCAAAACATTTCTTACAACCTTTTTAATTGCATCAATTTCAAAAGGTTTTGAAATAAACTCAGCTGCACCATTTTGAACAGCTTCAATCATATTATGCTGCTGTCCCGCTGCTGAAACCATTATTATCTTTGAATCCGGATATTCTTCTTTTATTTTCTTTAAAGCCTCTACACCTGTAAGAATCGGCATTGTAATATCCATTGTGACAAGGTCAGGTCTGAATTCCTTATATAAGTCATAACCTTCCTGACCATTTTTTGCTTCACCTATAATTGTATGACCATCCTCTTCAAGTATACCTCTCAGGATTCTTCTTGAAGTTCTTGAATCATCAACTATCAATATATTTGCCATCTTCAACTTCTCCTTAATCTTTATTAACTCTTTTTAAATTCGTAAATATAAACTCGTCCTATCTAATACGCCACTTAGTCTCCATACAAATAATTATATCTGCTCTCTGCTCTTGTATGAAGCAAGGAAGCATATACATAATTCCGTCTGTTTCAATTGTTGTAACATCCGGATACATAGCAGGTGGAAGCATATCTATCTTTATCTCCTCCTGACTAAGCTTTGACGCATATATACCATTACTAACATTTATGAATTCACAAACTGAATCAAGACAATCTTCATCTATGCTTTCAAATTCTTCTTTGGCATAAGCTTCACCGATATTTTTATTACCTTCTCCACCAATACCTATGAAGAGCTCATAATCACCGGTAAATGACTGACTTGCCATACACTTGTCTGTATATGTATAAATTCTTTCGATTCTTTCAAATCTTACTTTATTATCTATAAATCTTACAATATTTCTTGCCATGAGAGCAAGATAATCTTTAATAACCGCAGGTACCTGAATCTCTCTGGTAAATACCTGAATTACACTGTCAATATCTGAACTCTTAAGTGCATCAATATCCAAAGAAGTGAATCTCTCTGATTTCTTATACTGATTGATATGCTTTTGAATTTCCTCAAGAGAAAGAATATTTCTTTCCAAAAGTTCCTGTACAAGTAAGAGATAAGAATCCCCTTGTTTCTTAAGCAAATCTCCAACCTGTGCATCTGTAAGATATCCTTTTGCAACAGCTATGTCACCAAATCTTGCATCCTGCTGAGCCTGAATCCTGTTAACTTCTTCTGCCTGTTCTTCTGTCATAAGACCATCACTAACCGCAATGATACCAAGCCTAACTCTATTCTTTCGATTAGCTTCAATTATATCTAAAAATTCTTCTTTGCTTATAACCCCTATATCCTGCAAATATTTACCAAAATATACGTCAAACATTACTCTCCTCCTTTTATAAACACGCTACTGATACAATTATACACAAAAATTCCCAATAAATCAACTTATCTTTATATAAAAACAACAAAAAATATTATTATTTTCAGATTGATTATTACTTTAATTTTCTATATAATATTGTTATATGTCAAAAAATTAATTACGGAGATACTGTTATGTCAATAAAAAAATCACTAAGATTGTCATTAATACTTTTATCAGCTCTACCTATTATATTTATGACAATCCTCATTTATATAATATCTTACAATAAATATATGGATTTAGCAAAGGATTCTGCAGCAAATCTTGCCAAAGTTTATGCAAATGGGTTTACCGCCCAACTTGATGTACAGATAGCTGAAGCTGAAGGTCTCGCTGCCTCTACCCAAATTCAAAACATAGCACTTGAAAGTTATAACGGTATTGTATCAGGTGCTTCTCCATCACATCTTAGCAATGTTGATGAACTCTTTGAAAAGAAAGCGCTATACTATACCAATTACTATATGTATGACATAAACGGATATCTTATCGCAAGCTCCGACGAAAACGCAAATGGTGACTGGGAAGAATACATGAGTGTTCCCGTTTCTGAAATAAACGAAACCATCATCATGAATGCATCAAATATCAATAAAGACGGCAACAGTATTGAAATCATCGCCCCTATCAAAGTTAAGGGAACAATTGTAGGTATAATAAGATCCAATATACCTGCAGAATATTTTGGTGCATTTATGCCTGAAGCAGGCTCTGCTTTTATTCTTTCATCCGATGGCGAATATTTATTTAACTATAACAATGATGACACGGATAAAAAAATATATGATGAAGCCAAAAAAGTACTAAATGAAGGTACCATAAACGGATTTTTAAGTACAAACATTTCATCTGTCAGAAATATATACGGTTACTACCGTATATCATCCCAAAACTGGTTATATGTTATTAAGCAGGACGGTAGCGAATATCAGGCCATCATATCAACCCTGCCTATAATACTTATAATTACACTTGCAGTCATACTTATTATTGCAATCATTATAAGCAGCTTCCTCGTTAAAAAATATACTGATCCTATCATTTCCCTTAAAAATGACATGCGTCAGGCTGCGGATGGTGACCTCGATAAGCGATCTGATATTAAGGAAGAAAATGAATTCGGTGAACTTGCTGAAATGTTTAATAACATGATGGAAATCATCTCCGGAAACTATAAGGAGCTTGATAAATCCAAGAAAATCCTTGAAGAAAATGAAATTGAATTAAAGAAAAATTATGCTTACATTGAACAATTGGCATACCATGACGGTCTTACAGGTCTTTACAACAGAGTCGCTTTTATGAAATATTCTTATGATATTTTTAATCAAGATGGTGCACAGTTAAAGAGACATGCTATATTTTTCATAGACCTTGATAACTTTAAAAATGTAAATGATACACTTGGACATGATTACGGTGACCTGCTTTTAAAGCAGTTCTCAAACCAGCTTAAAGATCTTTCAAACGAAAACGATATAGTTGCAAGAACCGGTGGAGATGAGTTCCTTGTATTTAAGTCAGCTTATGATAATGTTGATGATTTAAAGAACTTTGCGCAAAGTATTGTTGATATAGTCAAGCTTCCGTTTGACCTTGAAGGAGAAACCGCTCACGTATCAGCAAGTATCGGTGTTGCCCTCTTCCCTGAGCACGGTCTTTCTATAAATGAGCTTATTAAAAACGCAGACCTTGCCATGTACAGTGCAAAAACTTCAGGTAAAAATGCATACAGATTCTTTGACAGCTTTATGGATTATGATTTCAGCAGAAAGAATGAGCTTGATGAGATGCTCACAAGCGTTATAGAAAAGAAGGAAGTTTATCTTTTATATCAACCTCAGGTAAATATGCTTACAGGTGAAATAACCGGATATGAAGCACTTATGCGTATCAATTCCGAACTCCTTGGATTTGTATCACCTGAAGAATTTATTCCTATTGCCGAAGATAACGGTATGATTAACGAACTTGGTGAATGGGCGCTTTACGAAGCATGTATGTTCAATAATACTATCATCAAAAACGGATATGGTCCTTTTAAAGTATCTGTTAATGTTTCAACAAGTCAGCTTAAAAAGGACAATTTTATAGATATCATAAAATCTATTCCTGCGAAAACCGGCATGAGCCTTAAATACCTTGAAATTGAAATCACAGAAAGTGTTCTTATGCAATCCTTTGAGCACAACCTTAAACTTATCAATCAGATAAAGGAACTTGGTGTTGCCATAGCCTTAGATGACTTCGGTACAGGCTATTCATCCTTTAACTACCTGACTCAGCTGCCGATTGACACACTTAAAATTGATAAATCATTTATAGATGATATCTGTCACAATGAAAATGATAAATATATAGCCAATACAATCATCTCTCTTGCTCACCAGATGAACATCGCAGTTGTTGCAGAGGGTGTTGAAAGTCAGGATCAGCTTGAAATACTTCAGGATCAGCTCTGTGATACACTTCAGGGCTACCTCTTCTCTAAGCCTATTACAGCAAGTGAACTTGCAAAGATTATCACAGTCAATAAAACACTCAAATAAATAATATGCGCCATAATATAAGGAAATAGCATCTAGAATAGCCCGCTATCATTTTGATTTTAAATCAAATTTACCAAACGTTAGCTTCGGTACAGGTTTTTTATATATTTTACAGATTATAAACGTATCCAAAGCATGGACAATACTTGCAAGTATAAAGGTACCGACAACAATAAACAATACGTATATTCCTGTTCCGCTTATGTTCTTTCCGTTGTGTATAAACACATTATGAAGCAGGTAAAATTCAAGTGATATTTTTCCCATAAACGAAAGCGCTTTGTTGGAAAATTTTACTTTAAGCAAAATTCCGATTATTAACAGTATAAAGAAAAGGCACTGCAAAAGCTGAGAACCGAGTGTCATAAACTTATCGGCGTTACTTTCTGTCCAATAGCCATGATATAAAAGCATATTATGAGTAAGTCTGCAGAACGCGTAAAAAAGCCCAGCCGTAAGAACAAGATAGATCAGGTAAAACTTTTTTATTATCCCAAGAAGCAGTTCTTCCTTATATGCAAATATCATCCCTACCGCAAATATCAACGTGGTATTATACCACCATTCTCCCTGAAACCAATTAGGACCGTGTCCGCGGTATAATGAGAAAAGGGTAAGTCCTATGATAAATAACGTCATGGAAATTATTATCCCGATTTCATTTTCAAACAGCTTGTATGCGATATAAAATGCAATATATAAGAACACTATTTCAACTATATACCACATACTTCCGTTAAGCAAATCAATACCTAAAACTGCACGGATTAAATCCACATATCCCAGTGTCAAAGAATCCGTAACATGAGCTTTCGAAAGATCAAAACTTATCCTTCCGCATAAAGTTCCCGCTATGATATAAATGATAATACAGACATAAAAAGGTATAAGAATCTTAGGCAGTCTCTTTGCTAAGAAGCTCTTCATATAGTTTTTCTTTTGATTCATGCTCTTTATAAGTCCGTAACCCGAAAAGAAAAAAAATCCTGCTACAAGTGCAAATCCGAAGTTTTCAAGTAATACAAATACGCTGGAATTAGCACTTCCAACTGCTTGAGAAATATGATGAAACATTACAAGAATTGCGAAATATCCCAAAACTGTTTTGGAATTATCAAGACCAAGAACGTTTTCCTGCCAATGAATATCAGAGGTATGCTTTAAGCTTTTATCTATCACCTGCATATTAAAAAGCAACATTAAAACTAAAGGTATAGCAAAAACCCATATAGGAAACGTTATATTATTGATATTTGATAAAAAAGAATTTAAAGTGTTCAAAATTAAACTCTCCTGAATCTTTTTATTTCATCCAGTTTCTTTAAGGTGTCATATCGTCCGAGTTTATAGATAAATTTAAGCTTGTCAGGATTTTTTTCCATACGTCCGATTTTGGTATCACGGCTAGGGCGAATGATTATTGCTTTGCCTGCTTTTTCACGCTCTTCGATATAAGCTACCTGTTCATTATATATCTTATATCTTTCCTCACAGGCTCTTACATAATTAGGATAATCCTTATACATCCTCTTCATAAGCTTGATGGTAGGATCCTGTTTTTTCTCATAGCCATCAGGTCTGGTTAAAACAACTATGTTTTTTTCATAGCCTATACTTTCGAAGAATTTTATTGGAATACTGTCAGCGGTTCCTCCGTCAAGAAGTTTTAAACCATCCCTTTCAATAATATTTGATACAAGAGGCATAGATGCAGAAGCTCTCATATAGTCCATCTCGTCCCAAAGGTCCGTACATCTGATGTGCTCCGCCTTACCTGTATCAAGATTCGTACAAGTCACATAAAAAGGAATTATTTTGCTGCGTTCTCTAAAGGTATCATAATCAAATACATTAAGCTTCTTAGGAAGCTGCTCATAGCAAAAATCAACATTAAATATATCTCCGGTCTTTCTAAGAGACTCAAAGCTTGCATAACGCTTATCACCTGCATATTTTACATTATACCTTATGGTTCTTCCTATCTGCTTTGA
>JAFUGL010000084.1 GCA_017469405.1 Lachnospiraceae bacterium
AACCTCGGCAAAATACTGTATAATCTCTTCCATGGGGAACTCCTCCTTGTGTGTGTTTTTTATGCCAACTAACACTTTATCACAAGTTCAGGGATTCCCCTATCTCTTTATTCATTTTCCGACAAAAACTTTACTCTGGCTTTATATAGTAATGACCCCATCTTATTGGTAAATATTATGCCATAAATACGCATAAAACCGTTATTTTTAAAAAAAATTATTTTTTACTTGCATATTGATTGGTTTTTTGTTAAAATATGTTCGTTGTGAGCCTGCGAGCCGAAAGGTAAGGCATGGGCTAATATTTGTTTTGTCAAGGAGGTGCTAACGATGGCAAAGTGTAGTATTTGTGAAAAGAGCGTTCATTTTGGTAACAATGTGAGCCATTCTCATAGAAGATCAAACAGAATGTGGAAGTCAAACATTAAGTCTGTTAAGGCAATGATTAACGGTACTCCAAAGAGAGTTTACGTATGTACTCAGTGTTTGAAGTCCGGAAAAGTAGAAAGAGCTTAATCTACCCCGTAAGCAGCTATGGGTAATATAAAAAACAGGTACTCGCATATCACGTTATCACTTAACGATATGCTAAGCACCTGTTTTTTATATTACCCATAGCTGCTTACTCATATAAATCATTATCACTTAACGCTATGCAGGGTACTTTTTACGCCTTATGGCAGAAACTTTATATACACCTTTTCATTTTAATACGCCATAGTATTTGACACGATACCTATTCCCTTTTCATATATTTTAATCTACCATCGAAAGCTGTATTCTCTTTTTCTCTAAATCAACTCCGATAACAGTTACATCGATTATGTCACCGACGGATACTACCTCAAGCGGATGCTTGATATATTTTTTACTCATTTTGGAGATGTGTACAAGTCCGTCCTGATGAACACCTATATCTACAAAGGCTCCGAAGTCGATTACATTTCTGACTGTTCCCTTTAACTGCATACCCTGTGTTAAATCCTTCATTTCAAGGACATCACTTCGAAGTATCGGCTTTTCAAGCTCTTCACGTGGATCTCTGCCCGGTTTTTCGAGTTCTTTTAATATATCTATCAGCGTAGGTTCACCAAGCCCTATTTCTTCTGCTGTCTTTTTTGTATCCTTAACCATGCTCTTTATGGCATTTCCTTTTATACCGCCCGACTTTAAATCATCCTCTGATACATTGAGTTTTTTCATCAACAGCTTAGTTGCCTCGTAGCTTTCCGGATGCACACTTGTTGAGTCAAGCACTTCATCTCCGTCCAGTATTCTCATGAAGCCCGCGCACTGCTCATAAGCTTTATGGCCAAGCTTTGGAACCTTTAACAAATCCTTACGATTAGTAAATCTTCCGTTATTTTCCCTATATGACACAATGTTTTTAGCTATCGGCTTACTTATTCCCGATATATATGATAAAAGCTGTGGTGATGCGGTATTTAAATCAACTCCGACATTATTTACACAGTCCTCGACAACTGCCGTAAGTGCGTTATCAAGGTTTTTCTGATTCATATCATGCTGATACTGACCAACACCTATGGATTTCGGATCTATCTTAACAAGCTCTGCAAGAGGATCCTGAATTCTTCTTGCTATAGATGCAGCACTTCTCTGCCATTCATCAAAATCAGGCAATTCTTCTGTGGCTGCTTTGCTTGCAGAATATATAGAAGCTCCTGCTTCATTTACTATTACGTATTTAATATCCTTGCCTATTTCTTTGAGCAGATCTACTATAAGTGCCTCAGATTCACGGCTGGCAGTTCCGTTTCCAAGGGAAATGAGAGTAACCTTATACTTCGCAATGAGCTTCTTTAAAATCTCCCTTGCTTCAAGCTCTCTTTTCTTACCCATAGTCGGATAAATGATAACCGTATCAAGTACTTTTCCTGTTGCATCCACAACAGCAAGCTTGCTTCCGTGATTGTAGCCCGGATCCCAGCCAAGTACAGTGTGTCCGGCTACAGGAGGCTGCATAAGAAGCTGATGGAGGTTTTTACCAAATACATTTATAGCTCCTTCTTCAGCTGTCTCGGTAAGTTCATTTCTTATCTCTCTTTCTATAGACGGAGCTATAAGTCTGTCATAGCTGTCTGCTATGGCTTCCTCGATATATTTTGTACTTTCATGCTCCGGTCTGTAGATAATTGTTTTATTTAAATACTTTATTATTTCATCAACAGGTGCTTCAATCTTAACAGTAAGGAATTTTTCCGCCTCACCTCGATTTATCGCAAGCACACGGTAGCCTGTTAATTTCTTTATATCATCCTCAAATTCATAGTACATCTCATATACGGACTTTGCTTCCTTATCCTTTGCAGAGGTTATAATTCGTCCTTTTTCTCTTGTAAGGTCTCTTATAACCTTTCTGTACTCTGCCTCATCAGCATAGTTTTCCGCAAGTATATCCTTGGCACCGGCGATTGCATCCTCGACAGTATTAACTTCCTTTTCCTCGGAAATGTATGCCTTCGCTTCCTCTTCAATTGTCTTTTTAGTCATCTGAAGGGCAATTATGTTGGCAAGTCCTTCAAGTCCTTTTTCTTTGGCAACGGTTGCTCTGGTTCTGCGCTTTGGTCTGTATGGTCTGTAAAGGTCTTCAAGAACAACCATGGTCATAGCATCCTCAATCTGCTTTTTTAATTCATCAGTAAGCTTGCCCTGTTCTTCAATAGTTGCAAGTATAGATACTTTCTTTTCTTCAAGATTTCTAAGATATGTAAGCCTTTCATCAAGACTACGGAGCTGCTCATCATTTAATGAGCCTGTTACCTCCTTCCTGTATCTTGAAATGAAAGGTATAGTATTTCCTTCGTCTATTAATTCTATAGCCTTTTCAACCTGCCACTCCTTGATATTAAGTTCTCCGGCTATTACTTTTCCTATGTTCATATTTTATTTCCTTTCTGTTTTTTAATATGGTTATGTATGAATATATGTATCTATCGCAGGCACGCTCTCGCTACTCTCAGACGCAGCGGTACTAAGTTCGGTAAACCTCACTAAGTACCGGCGTCTTCAAAGTACCTGCTTATAGATACATATATTCATACATAACCTGTGTATCTAAATAATTAATACAATATATAAATAAAAAGTAAAATAATTAATTTACAAATACGCTCTCATATCCTGTATGAGGTGGTCCTCAGAGTCAATGAGCTTTTGTGCAATTGTTTTTGATTTTTCATCTGCTGCCTTAAATTCATTCAGATATTTCTGTAAGGATTTAATCCCCATGTTGCAGCCTTCGGTAACCAGATCTGCGATGGTGTGGTCGCTGTCATTTAGTGCAATCTTTACATTGGTTTTCATCCATGACATTCCTTCCGCTATAGGATTAGGATTTTTCCCATCGTCATGGTATTCCTTTAAAAGCTCGGTGGTATCCTTTTCCAGATCACGACTGATTTCCAGGGTTCTGTACATGCATTCGGACACATTCTTGTTTTTGGTATATTTCAGCATCTCCTCAAGGCTGTCAATGCCCATTCTTATGCCCGCATCACACTCACGCAATAATTTTATAGTATCATCATTAATCATAATTTTACCTCTTTTTCCATTTATTTTAGTAATATTATGTAATGATGTTTAAGTTTTTATACAGCTTTTTCTTTTTTATGGTGAACCGTGAAGTACCACTTTATAACAGCTGTACCTATTATGATTATATAACCTATTACACTTAAGTAATCCGGTATCTGATCCAGGAATAAGAACCCGAAGATTGCAGTAAATATTACGATAGAAAAATCATATACTGATATTTCCTTTGCAGGTGCATAGGAATATGCTTTTGTTATAAATATCTGACCGCCTGCCGCAGCAAAGCCTGTGAGTATAAGAAATCCCCACTGAACAAGTGTCATAGGCGTATAATTAAATATCAGATACGGCGTAAGCATAAGCGTTGTAAACCCCGAGAAAAAAGCAACTATTATCATGCTGTTTTCTCCACGTAAGCCAAGCTTTCTGACATAAGCATAAGCAAGTCCTGCGCCAAGGCCACCCAGTACTCCTGCAAGCGCTGGTATTACCTCTGAAGAAAATGTCGGTTTTACTACAAACAACGCTCCCGTAAATGCAGAAAATACTGCAAGCCACTCATACCTGTTGGCTACTTCCTTTAATGCAAATATTGAAAATATAATCGCAAAGAACGGTGATAATTTATTTAATATAGATGCATCCGATATATGCATGTGGTCTACGGCATAAAAATTACACACCATGCCAAGACCTCCGCTTATCGAACGTATTAAAAGGTATTTGGTATTACCCTTACCGACTTTAAACGGTGTATGACTTTTTACAAGTGTTCCGACTGCGATAATAAGTGCAAAAAAGTTTCTGAAAAAGCATTTTTGCAGTGTCGGCACATCGCCCGAAAGCCTGATAAACAGGTTCATAAGTGCAAAACAAAAGGCAGATGTTATAATACACAGAACACCCATTTTATAGTTGTTTTTATTATCTGCAGTAGACAACCTCAACACTCTCCATCGCTTTAGCATAAAGCTCTTCAATCTTACCTGTAAGTGCCTTTTCCGATTCCAGTATCTGATTCAATTTAGGTCTTGTTACAGGGTGCTTGTCAACAAATATCGTACAGCAATCCTCATATGGTAAAATCGAAGTTTCATATGTTCCAATCATTTCAGATATATCAATAATCTCCTGCTTATCCATACCGATACAAGGTCTGAATACCGGTATTTTATCTATAGCAGAATCTATAACAAGTAAACTCTGTGTGGTCTGGCTTGATACCTGACCTATGCTTTCTCCGGTAACTATACACTGACAATCTTCCTTCATTGCAAGTTCCTCTGCAACCTTATACATATAACGCTTCATTATAATCGTAAGCTCGTCATGCGGACAGTTGTCATATATGCAAAGCTGAATATCAGTAAAGTTTACTATATGAAGCTTAAGCACACCGGAATACTGGGATACCTGCTTGGCAAGGTCTATAACCTTCTGCTTGGCACGTTCACTTGTATATGGCGGTGCGTTAAAATATACTGCCTCAAGCTCAACTCCACGCTTGGCTATCATATATGCTGCTACCGGACTGTCGATACCTCCCGATAAAAGCGCCATGGCCTTTCCGTTTGTACCAACCGGAAGACCTCCCGGTCCTGGTATAACCTTGGAATATATGTAAGCTACATTTCTTACCTCAACCTCTATCATAACCTCCGGATTATGTACATCTACGGATAAATCAGGAAATGCATTAAGCAAATCGGCACCCAGATCACAATTAAGCTCCATGGATGATTTTGGATAATTCTTATCATTTCTTCTTGCATGGCACTTAAAGGTAAAGGTCTTATTTTTGTATTCCTCATCTATATATTCAATAACTGCTTTGGAAATATTGTCATAAGCGGTATCCTCCACAACCTTGACAGGACAGATACCTACTATACCGAATATCTGCTTAAGCACCTTTATAATATCATCAAAATCATAATCGGAAAATGCCTCGACATATATTCTTCCGTATTCACGTCTTACCTCAAATTCTCCGTAAGGCTTTAAACGATTACGCATACGCTTACACATAGCCTCTTCAAAGACATAGCGGTTCTTACCCTTGGTTCCAATTTCCGCATATTTAATTAAGAACATTTTATACTGCATACTAAATCTCCAATCTTTTTTTCATACATATAAGATACTCTATATTAATGCACTTTCAACAACAGGTTCTTTAGATTATATCTAAAAATGTGCTAAGCAAAGCGTTAAGTGTCAACGTGCTTTGCGTGTACATATTTTAGATATATTCTAAAGAACCGTATGTAAAAATTATCTTGTATACTTTCTCAACATAGGAAGCAATTCGCCTATTATACCAACTGCATAGTCTACCTGCTCCATGGTGTTGTCTTCGCAGAAGCTAAAACGAAGTGTTGACTCAAGGCGCTCTTTAGGAAGATTTATCGCCTTAAGCACATTGCTTACATGTGGCTTATTGGAAGAACATGCCGAGCCTGCCGATACGTATATTCCCTTATCCTCAAGGGCATGAAGCATTACCTCGCTTCTTACACCGACAAAGCTGATACTCATTACATGCGGAGCATCACCGGAATTATCAAATACATTTTCAAAGGCTGTTACTCTTTCGATAAAGCTCTTCTTTAATGCTCTTATATAATCCATCTTTTTTTCGTTGTCCTTGTACATAAGCTCTGTAGCAAGTCCCATACCCGCTATAGCCGGAACATTTTCTGTACCGGAGCGCATTGCATTTTGCTGACCGCCACCATATATTATAGGACGCATCAAAAGCTTATCCTTTATATATAATGCACCTGAACCCTTTGGTCCGTGTATTTTATGACCGCTAAAGCTCATCAGATCTACACCAAGCTTCTTTGGCGAGAATCTCATCTTTCCAAAAGCTTGAACTCCGTCCACATGGAAAACTATATTTTCATTATAATCCTTTATAACCTTTGAGATCTCCTCTATAGGTTCTATAACACCAATCTCATTATTTACAAACATTGTCGAGACAAGTATCGTGTCCTCTCTTAACGCACTTTTTAATTCATCAAGCTTTAATCTTCCGTGCTCATCAACTCCGACATATGTTACCTCATAGCCTTCCTTTTCCAGAAATTCCATAGGAGCACTAACGGATGCATGCTCAATTTCAGAACATATAATATGCTTTCCCTGACGTCTTTTTGCCATAGCTGCACCGATAATCGCAAGATTATTACTTTCTGTTCCGCCTGATGTAAAGGTAAGCTCCTTCTCCAGACATTTAAGCTCCTTTGAAATACGGGAAGCTGCCTCTTTTATGTACCTTTCAGCCTCTACTCCCTTCATATGAAGTGACGAAGGATTACCATAATCCTCCTCCATAATCTTAACCATTAAATCCTTTACTTCAGGAAAAACTGCAGTTGTTGCAGCATTATCAAAATAACATTCCATAATCAAACCTCTTATCCTTTATACAAATCCAAAACAAATCATCGTACTATATCATCTGATTTTTTAACATTTCAATAATATTATCATATTATCTCTCAACATTATCATTCATCTAACTCAAACATAATAATTGAAAGCGTTGTAAGTCCTGCTGTTTCTGTCCTTAAAATCCTGTTTCCGAGTGTAATGCATTTTGCGCCTATCGCTTTAGCTGCATCTACCTCTTCTTTTGCAAAGCCGCCCTCCGGCCCTATAAAGATACCAAGACTTTTCTTATCCTTTATTTCTTTTATAACCTCTCGTGAATACTCCATACCTTTTGCTTCTTCATAAGGGATAATATTCATATCAAGGGTTTTGGCATATTCCAAAGCTTCCTTAAAGCTCATAAAGCTTTTAACCAAAGGCACGATACCTCTGCCTGACTGCTCGGCTGCTGATTTAGCTATGGCATTATACCGTTCAAGCTTCTTGCCTGCCTTTTTATCATCCAGCTTAACTATCGTTCTTTTGGTCATAACCGGAACTATCTCACAGGCTCCAAGCTCCACAGCCTTTTGGATTATAAGCTCCAGCTTATCTGACTTGGGCATACCCTGAAACAATGTAATCCTACACTTAAGCTCGGATGCATTTTTCACTATATCCACTATATCACAGGTTACCATCTCTGAAGAAAGACTTGTTATATGGCATATATAATCTGTCCCCTCACCGTCACTTATGGTTACGGACTCACCCGCCTTAAGCCTTAAAACGTTTTTAATATGATTAACATCATCACCTATAATATTAATTGACTTGTCAGCATTTAAACATATGCTCTTATCAACATAAAATCTTGGCATAATTTTTTTCTCCGTTTAAAGCACTATACAACTGCACATTGTACCATAAATCCCTAATTTAAACAACAAATAATCGGACAGTTTTTGCTGTCCGATTATTTGATAAATATACTTTAAAATAAATTTATGAATTCTTGGCTTGCTCAATTTCATTTTTTGCGACATCATCAGGTGCCTGCTCATATCTTGCAAATTCATATGAAAATGTTCCGCTTCCTCTGGTCATGGAATTGAGCCTTGTATCGTATTCATAAAGCTCAAGGTAAGGTATATCAGCAACAATTTCCTGATATCCGTTATCTATAGGATTCATACCATTTACTCTTGCACGTCTTTTGTTAAGATCACCCATTACATCACCGGTATAGGTATCAGGAACAACAACCTTAAGAGTTGCATAAGGTTCAAGAAGCACCGGCTTTGCATCCATAAATCCTTTCTTAAATGCCTGCTCGGTTGCAACCTTAAATGCAAGCTCGGAAGAGTCAACCGAATGATAGCTTCCGTCATATAAAACAACCTTAACTCCTGTTACAGGATATTTTGCCAAAGGACCGCTCTTTACCGACTCCGCAACACCCTTTTCAACAGCAGGGAAATAGTTCTTCGGAACTGCTCCTCCGACTACCGTCTGCTCAAATACATATGGAGTTTCCATATCCTCTGATGGCTCAACGGTTATCTTAACGTGACCATACTGTCCATGGCCACCTGACTGCTTTTTATATTTATATTCTGTATCAACCTTTTTACGAATTGTTTCCTTAAATGCGATTCTTGGACGCATAAGCTCTATCTCAACCTTATATTTTTCCAGAAGCACGCTCTGCACAACTTCAAGATGCTGTCCTGTAATTCCGTAAATCAAAGTCTGTCCGTTTTCACTGTCATTTACCTGCTTAAGTGTCAAATCCTCCATCATAAGCTTGGCAAGAGCCTGTGAAATCTTATCCTCATCACCCTTTTTCTTTGCCACGTATCTTCTATACACATAAGGCTTTGAAATCGTTGCACGAAGATATGTAACAGGATTTTTTCTGGTAGAAAGTGAATCTGTTGTCTGGCTGACAGACAGCTTGGCAAGGGCTCCTATATCCCCTGCATGAAGCTCCTTAACCTCTTCTACCTTATTGCCACATATAACATAGAGCTTACCCAACTTTTCATCTGCATCACGATGATAATTATATAAGACATCATCTGATTTAAGTACGCCTGAATTAACCTTGATAAGCGAGTATTTTCCTATGTATGGATCTGCTATTGTCTTAAATATATAGGCGGATTTAGCCTTAGCAAAATTATAATCCGCTTCAAACACTTCATTGTTGGTAGTATTGATACCTGCACATTTACATTTATCAGGGCTTGGGAAATATTTGATGATATCTGCCATAAGCGTATACATACCTCTGGCAAGAGTATTGGAACCCATAAGAACAGGAACGACCGAACCGTCGCATACACCTACACGAAGTGCCTGACGAATCTCATCATCAGAGAAGGTGTCACCCTCAAAATATCTTTCTAAATATTCCTCGCTTGTCTCGGCAACCGCCTCAAGAAGTGCATCACGGCAAATGGACAGATTCTCCTGAGAATAATCCGGTACATCAAACTTATCTACCGTACCATGATTGTTCCACCTTTTAGCCTTCTGCTGAATTACATTTACATATCCTACAAACTGCTCATTTTCACGGATAGGCAGATGGAAAGGTGCAATCTTCTTTCCATACAGCTCCTGAAGATCCTGAACAACCTTTCGGAAGCTTGCCTTGTCAATATCCATATCAGTTACGAAGAACATCCTTGGAAGCTTTCTCTTCTCACAGAGCTCCCAAGCACGCTTTGTACCTGCTTCAATTCCTGCCTTACCCGATATAACAATTATCGCTGCATCAGCAACAGATACGGCTTCCTCTGCTTCCCCCACGAAGTCAAAGAAGCCCGGTGTATCGAGGATATTAACCTTGTAGCCTTCCCACTCAATCGGTACAACTGAAGTCTTAAGAGAATTTTTACGCTTAATCTCTTCTTTGTCGTAATCACTAATCGTATTGCCATTATCTATGGTTCCCATACGTTTAGTCATACCGGATAGGTATGCAATAGCTTCAACAAGTGAAGTTTTACCGCATCCTCCATGTCCCAAAAGGACAACGTTACGAATCTTGTCTGTAGTAAATACATTCATAAAAGGCACCTCCACATTATAAAGTTTATTATAGTTTATGCACGCTCATTTCTCAAAATCCGAGAAATAATAACCCATAGAAATATCCTTTTTTATAATAACATTTTAGTGATTATTTTTATAGTCCTTTTTCGTTATTTTTCAATCTTTTTTTTATATCTTTGTCTCCTATACATCAAAGGTCTTCTTAAACGCCGCTATTGTACCATCTCATATGATAAATTACTATAATTATTTGGGGTATTGACAGGAATAATAATCAATATATAATATTCCTTGAAAGGAATATCCTTGTGTGAATATAATGTACTTAACCAGGGAGCCGAAAGGGAGCTGTTTCAGTCGCCGGACTTTTTTAAAGAAAGGGGCTGGTGCCAATGGTCACTTACAACGATTTATTCGAATTTGTGATTATGCTATGCGCAATTATAACTCTTGTTATATATACTTACAAGCATAAAAAATAGCACCCTCTGCTAGCAACGGTCGGTGCTA
>JAFUGL010000010.1 GCA_017469405.1 Lachnospiraceae bacterium
ACTCTTTAACTGCTATGGTTGCAAGCTGATCTGATAAATCAGCCAACAAAGCCAAGTCATCCTTGCTGCTCTGACTAAGATATCCATATCCCTCAAGTCCCTCTGAGGTTGCTCTTACCAAATCAGCAAGTCTTCCATAAAGTTCATATTCCGGTTCAACATATCCCCTGTCATCAAGCTCAGGTATCTCAGCACCACCCATCTCAGCTATCATCTGCTTTGAATAAAGTACGGTGTCGTGCTTAAGCTCGGCATAGCTTCCAAGGAAGGTCTGAAGATTCTTCTTGTTCCACTCCTCGTTTTGCATAAATATAGGATATCCTGTTCCCTTTTCCTTAAGCACAGGTCTTAATGTATTGATCCAGCCTGAATAAAGGCTTGCATCCCATGTTCCATCAGGAGAATTGGCAATATCCTCTCTTAAAGCTGCCATATTTTCACTGTAATTTTTATAATCGGTTGCACCCATATCTGTGAGTATTGAAAGTGCTGTATCAGAACCAAGAGCTGCAGGTACATCAAGTGCATTTGGCAGCATTCTTACCTCATTTGCAGAGTTTTCCAATACATTTCTGTAACAAAGATTCTGGAATATGGATTCATCTATAGAAAATCTCTGTCCCATAAATCTGTACCCGATAATCTTGTCCGCAACCTCTTCATCAGTATCATCTGCGTATACCGGAACCGAATTAATCTTAGGCGGCTCAAGCTCATCGCAAAGGGTCTTATAAGTATTCCATGCCGCATCATTTCCGGCAAGCTTATCTACTGAGATATCCTTACCGTAAGCAGCCTCTATGATTGGTCTGAATTCATAATATCCGCAGTCATCCGATGCTCCTGCAAAGAATGAAGTAACAACATATATTCTTTCCCAGTTTGTAAGAGCATCTCCTTCCATGGCAAGAGTCATAAGAAGTGCGGAACGTGCCTGTGTATCATCACTTACGGCAAAATTACGTCTTCCGTACCACATCATAGCTCTGAAATATCTTTCAAGCTGCTCATCGCCTTCATAATATCCTCTTGGCTTATATTGTGAGTAATCCTCAAAAACCGGTTCAGCTCCTGTTGAAAAAAGCGGAGACTGCGTAAGCTGTGTTGCATCATTTATAAGCGCAAGCTCTGAATCTACAACAGTACTTACGTCAGCAGGAACATTTGCATTTGGATCAAGCAGCTTATTGCCTATAGCAAAAAATGCAAGGTTGTTTTTAGCTGCATCCTCCCATTCTGTTCCTTTAAGTGCATCATACTGTGCCTGGGTTGTTGCCATCATCTGAGAAGAAAGATTAACCAAATCAGAAGAAAGATGTTCTTTTTCGGTAGTTCTCAGAAGATATGCAAAATAGAGATGATAAGTATGCATCATAGAATCAACCGTTATAAAGTTTGCATAATACTGATAACGGTTAAATTCGTATAATTCAAAGAACTCATTATCATATCCCGGAACTACAACAAAACCGTTATTGATAAGGCACTCCTTCTGGCTGTCCGAAAGGTTTTGAACTCTCTCATTATTATAAACATTTCCAAAATCCGAATTAATAGTATATTCTGTAACGCTGGCAACAACAGCACCTCTGTCTCTTCCTGCCGTACCACTTAAGAGCTGCGGTCTTTCAAGGTAAGCCACCTGTACATCTCCGACATTCTGAGCTTCAGTGGTACCCGCTTCAGTAGTGCTATCCGTACCATCCGTGCCTACCGTTGTCCCGTCCTCTCCCGGGTTAATCTTTTTGCTGCCTTTGCCACACGCAACAAGAAATACCGCTGTTATAGCTATGATTACAACAAGCATTGAACTTTTTTTAATAATCTTTTTTTTGCGGTTCATATTTCTCCCCCTTCTTACAGGTGTTACACAGAGAAAGGCAAGTGTGTCATGGGGACAGGTATGTGACAAGGGGACAGACACACTGTCACACAAGTGTGACACGGTGCCTGTCCCCTTGTCACATACCTGTCCCCTTATCACACAGTCTCCATATAACATAAATTACTTTTTACACATCTGGAGTCTAAGGACTGCTCTCTTAAGCGCAAGCTCAGCCCTGTTGTGATCCTGAGTATCATCATTTATACGACGTTCGGCACGTATTTTTGCCTCCTCGGCACGTTTTTCGTCTATCTCTTCCGGCCACTCAACACTCTCTGCAAGCATAATTATTGAATCCTGAAGAACCTCAACGAATCCGGTATGAAGTGCAGCCTGCTTATCTCCTTCGGGCTCCACAATCTTTAAAATACCCGGTTGAATAACCATGGTAGTTGGAACGTGCTTAGGATATATGCCTCGCATGCCTGCCGTAGTATTAAATTCTATGAAAGTGGCTTCACCCTCATAGAAAACTCTCTCAGGTGACATTATTTTTACTTTCATTGTATTTTCTGCCATATTATCCTCGTTTCTTCTTAATAGACTAAGAAATCTTTTCCTACCTGCTAAACCGGAAATTCAATTTCCTGCTTAACATATTAAGAATTCAATCCCTACTTGCATTTAGCCAAAACGTCTTCAATACTTCCGACATTTAAGAAGTAGCTCTCAGGGATGTCATCATGCTTACCTTCAAGGATTTCCTTAAAGCTTGCTATTGTATCTGAAACAGGAACGTATTTACCCGGAAGACCGGTAAACTGCTCTGCAACGTGGAACGGCTGTGAAAGGAATCTCTGAATCTTTCTTGCTCTTGCAACGATAACCTTATCCTCTTCTGAAAGCTCATCCATACCAAGAATTGCAATGATATCCTGGAGTTCCTTATACTTCTGAAGAATTTCCTGAACTCCTCTTGCTACCTTGTAATGCTCTTCTCCTACTATACGCGGATCAAGGATTCTTGAAGTTGAATCCAAAGGATCGACTGCAGGATATATACCAAGCTCAACTATAGAACGTGAAAGAACTGTAGTTGCATCCAAGTGAGCAAATGTTGTTGCAGGTGCCGGGTCAGTTAAGTCGTCCGCAGGAACGTAAACCGCCTGAACAGAAGTGATGGAACCACTCTTAGTAGAAGTAATTCTCTCCTGAAGCGCACCCATTTCCGTCTGAAGTGTCGGCTGATAACCAACGGCTGAAGGCATACGTCCAAGTAAGGCGGAAACCTCTGAACCAGCCTGTGTAAAACGGAAAATGTTATCTATAAACAAAAGTACATCCTTGCCTGCTTTATCTCTAAAATGCTCCGCCATGGTAAGACCTGTAAGACCAACTCTCATTCTTGCTCCAGGCGGCTCGTTCATCTGACCGAATACCATGGTAGTCTTATCGATAACACCTGATTCGATCATTTCATAGTAAAGGTCATTACCCTCACGGGTTCTCTCACCAACACCGGTAAATACTGAGTATCCACCGTGCTCTGTAGCTATATTTGTAATAAGCTCCTGGATAAGAACGGTCTTACCAACACCTGCACCACCGAAGAGTCCGATTTTACCACCCTTCTGGTATGGGCAGAGTAAGTCAACAACCTTGATACCTGTCTCAAGTATCTCAGTATCGGTAGCCTGCTCTTTAAATTCAGGTGCTTTTCTATGTATAGGAAGATATGTTTCTACCTTTGGTGCCGGCTTTTCATCTATCGGCTGTCCAAGTACATTGAACATACGGCCGAGGGTTTCTTCACCAACAGGAACCGTGATAGGCGCGCCTGTTCCAACGGCTTCCATACCACGAACCAAACCATCAGTAGGTCCCATCGCTATACATCTAACTGTATCATCACCAAGATGCTGGGCAACCTCAGCATAAAGTGTGCCACCATCCTTGGTAGCTATGGTTATGGCATCATATATCTCCGGCAGATGTCCCTCCGGAAATTTGATATCGATAACGGCACTTATAATCTGGGTGATTTTTCCTACATTTGTATCTGCCATTTTCTATCTCCTTAATTTATTCTTTACAAGCGATATCTATCTGATAAACCATATAAATGTTTAACAAATATCTTTACAAAATCTATATCGCTTAGCTGATTGCTTCCGCTCCTGCAATTATCTCGGTAAGCTCCTGAGTAATTGCTCCCTGTCTTGCTCTGTTATACATAAGTGACAAATCTGCAATCATTTCCTCGGCATTGCTTGTAGCCGAATCCATGGCCTGCATACGGGCACCGTTCTCACTGGCAACCGCTTCAAGAAATGCTCCGTAGATTATACTTCTCATATAGTTCGGTATAACCTGATCGAGAACCGCTTCTTCATTTTCCGAATCATCGAGACCGCATACAAACGGGGTAAAATCACCCGAGCCTGCTGCCGAACCTTCAAAGTTCATCTGAATTCTGTCATCATGTGATTCGTCAAACTTGAAATCACCAGGATCGATAGGAAGAAGCTTAATAAGCTTTGCCTCCTGTGAAACGGTATTCTTGAAGTTTGTGTAAGCAAGATATATCTCACCTATCTCACCCTTTTCGAACTGAGTAAGAAGCTCCTTGCTTATCTCCATCGCATCTGAATATAACGGTGCATTTATAACCTCTGAATAATCCTTGTGTATATTATAGCCTTTACGTGTAAGACCTTCGATACCCTTTTTACCTATGGCATATACATAGGTTTCATCCTTCGGAAACTTGTCCTTATGCTCATTGACAATCATCTTGACGATGTTGCTGTTGTAGCCTCCGGCAAGTCCTCTGTTAGAAGTGATAACTATAAGGGCTTTGTTCTTACTTTCGCTTTCTTTAATATACTTATGGTCAACATTTTTGGTCAAGGCAAGTACGGAACAGATGGTATCATAAAGCGTAGAAAAATACGGTTTATTGCTTTCAGCCTTACCTCTTGCTTTCTGAAGCTTAACTGTTGCAACAAGCTTCATAGCCTTGGTAATCTGCTGTGTACTTGTAACGCTTTCCTTACGTCTTTTTATGTCGCGCATTGATGCCAAGACTTATCGCCTCCATTTCGTCAAATCAGCCTATGCCTTAATTATCCGACAAAAGTTTGATTTATCAAACCGGCATATCTGATTTTTAAATATTTCCTTAACTAAAATGTTTCCTTAAATTCTGTTATAGCCTTTGAAAGACTATCCTCTAATTCATCACTTAACTTTTTATCAGTCTTAATCTTCTCAAAGATTTCAGGATACTTGGTATTGATGTGCTCAAATAATCCGTCCTCAAACTCAAGAACTCTGTCAACAGGTATATCCAAAAGATACTTTCTTGTAGCGGCGTAGATGATTACAACCTGCTTTTCTACAGGCATAGGTCTGTACTGTGGCTGCTTAAGCATCTCTCTGATTCTTTCACCCTGTGCAAGCTTTTCTTTAGTATCATCATCAAGCTCTGAACCAAACTGTGAGAAGGCTGCAAGCTCTCTGAACTGTGCAAGCTCAACACGGATAGGTGCTGCAAGCTTCTTCATGGCACCAATCTGAGCGGCACCACCAACTCTTGATACTGAAAGACCTGCGTTTATAGCCGGTCTGAAACCTGAGTTAAACATCTCTGTTTCAAGATATATCTGACCATCTGTGATGGAAATAACATTTGTAGGTATGTATGCTGATACGTCACCTGCCTGAGTTTCGATGATAGGTAAAGCAGTAAGTGAACCGCCGCCCAAAGCATCTGAAAGCTTAGCTGCACGCTCAAGAAGTCTTGAGTGAAGATAGAATACATCACCAGGGAAAGCCTCACGTCCAGGTGGTCTACGAAGTAACAATGAGAGTGTACGGTATGCAGCGGCATGCTTTGTTAAGTCATCATAGATAACAAGAACGTCCTTACCCGATTCCATCCACTCCTCACCTATAGCACATCCGGCATAAGGTGCGATATATTGAAGCGGAGCCAACTCACTGGCGGTTGAAACAACAACCGTTGTATACGCCATAGCATCGTACTCAGTTAAGGTCTTAACAATATTGGCAACTGTTGAAGCCTTCTGACCGATAGCAACGTAGATACAGTTAACTCCCTGTCCTTTTTGATTAATAATGGTATCTATAGCGATAGCTGTCTTACCTGTCTGTCTGTCACCGATAATAAGCTCTCTTTGTCCTCTTCCTATAGGCACCATGGCATCTATAGCCTTAATACCTGTCTGAAGCGGCGTATCAACTGATTTTCTTGAAATAACACCTGAAGCAACTCTCTCAACCGGTCTGGTCTTTGTAGTGCTTATAGGTCCCTTGCCGTCTATAGGCTGTCCCAAAGCATTAACTACACGTCCGAGCATAGCATCACCTACAGGAACCTCAACGACTCTTCCTGTAGTCTTAACTATGTCACCCTCGTTTATGCTGCTTGTATCACCAAGCAAAACCGCACCGACATTATCTTCCTCAAGGTTAAGCACCATTCCGTATACTTCACCCGGGAATTCGAGAAGTTCGCCTTGCATAGCGTTTTCAAGACCATGAATACGAGCTATACCATCAGCAACCTGTATAACGGTTCCGACATCTGATGTTTCAAGCTTTTGCTTGTAGTTCTTGATTTGTTCCTTGATTACGGAACTAATCTCTTCCGGTTTCAAATTCATGGAACTTAAACACCTTCCTTCCTCGAAATTTATGCATTAGCCAGAGTTTTTGAAAGCTTGTCAAGCTTAGTTCTTATACTGCTGTCAACAACTCTGTCTTCAATTCTAATTACCAACCCGCCTATCAGGGATTTATCAACCGTATAGGTTGTCTCAATCTCGTTATAAGAGGTTGTCTCCAATAATCTTTTTTCTATATTGCTCTTTTGCTCATCGCTTAAGTCTATCGCACTTGTAACGCTTGCTTCACCGATATTTTTCTCTTTTTTAACGAGCCTTATAAAATGCATCAGAATTTCTCTAATATTGATGATGTGTCCCTTGTCAACAACGGTAACAAGAAGTCCAAGTAAGTCATCCGAGATTCTACCCGTAAATGTATCCTCTACTATTTTCTTCTTATCTTCTTTGTTAACCTGTGGATGATTTAAAAGCTTAATAAGCTCATCATTATCATCAATAATTTTTATAAATGCATTTACTTCTTCGAAAAGCTCATCTAATCGGTTCTCCTCACATCCAAGCTCGAACAAAGCATTGCCATAGGTTGTATCTACTTGTTTTGCCATGTATCATCACCCATTTCCTTAAGTGTTTCATCGATAAGTTCTGCCTGCTTTTTATCATCAAGCTCACCATCGACAAACTTACCTGCCATAACAGTTGCAACGCTTATTATTTCCTGCTTAACTTCATCAGCGACCTTAACTCTTTCAAGTTCAGCCTCCTGGTTAGCTCTGGAAATGATCCTCGCAGCCTCTTCCTTAGCTTCGGCAACTATATTTTCTTCATTTTTAACAGCTTTCTTTCTTGCGGCAGTTAAAATCTCATCAGCCTCTGCATCAGCATTTTGAAGTTTCACATCGTATTCTGTTTTAAGTTTAGCTGCGTCTTCCCTGTCCTTAGCTGCGCTTTCCAAATCATTTTTAACCTTTTCCTGACGATTCTCGAGTACCTTGCGGACAGGATTTATAAGTATATATGAAAGGAAGATAAAGAGAAGGAATACTGCACATCCCTGTATCAACACATCAAATAACAACTGGCTGTCCAACCCAAAGATACGACCTGAGAGAAGAGCAACATTTTCATTTACCATAAATGTCACTTTTTATCCTCCTACTTATTGAAAGGCTTAACGAACATAAGAAGCAATGCAACTACGAGTCCGTAAAGACCTGTTGTCTCTGCAACTGCCTGTCCAAGAAGCATGGTTGACATTATATCACCCTTGCAGCCCGGGTTACGACCTACTGCCTGAGCACCCATACCTGCTGCGTTACCCTGACCGATACCGGTACCGATACCTGAACAAACAGCAATACCTGCGCCTAATGCAGAAAATGCATGAACTAATCCTTCAATGTTAATACTCATTTTTTAATCCTCCATTTTTTATTCTACATTTCTCTTATCGAAAACAAATGTCATCGTAAGCATTGTAAATACGTAAGCCTGAATTGCACCTGAGAACAAGTCTAAGTAAATGTGCAAAAAGGCCGGTATTCCGAACCTGAATAATACAGGTATAAGACCATAGTATAAAGACATCATTACTGTACCGGCTAAGATGTTTCCAAACAAACGAAGCGAGAGTGAAAGCGGTGTAGCAAACTCACTGATAACGTTCATAGGGAAGAAAAAGAACACCGGCTGGAACAAATCCGTAAATGCACCCCACTTTTTGTATCTGATTGCAGCGTACTGAATCATTACAAAGGTAATAAGTGCAAGGCACAATGTAGTACCATAGTCGGCAGTCGGCGGTCTTAAACCGAACAAACCGGATATATTCGAAAGGAATATATAGATAAATATGGCACCAATGTAGTTAATGTAGTGTTTACCTGCTTCACCCATACTTCCATGTACGAACTTAAGCAAAGTCTCTATGGCAATCTCTACTCCGGCTGAAAACTTGGTCGGATTATCCTGATGCTTAAGCACACTGTTTCTCGCACATATCGCAAGAATCATAATCGTCACAATTATAATCGCCGCACACACATGGGTAGTGGTGATGTAAACCGTCGAGCCAAAGAACTTAACCGGAACCAGTTCGTGAATGAAGAAATCCGCTTCATTTCGAATGGGAATCCTGCCAACTCCAATGGCTAAACCATTGTGCATATGTTCACCCTCCTTCTTTATTTTTTATGGTCCTTCATGCCTATCGGCTTGAAGGTATATTCAAACTCGTCGTCTTCGTCTTCCTCTTCAGAAACAACACCAAGACTTTTTTCCGAGTTCTCCATCATAAGCTGATTAAAATCTTTTCTTTCTTCTGTATGTCCCATAAGCTTTCTTACGAGCGGGTTCATGTAGCCCGAAAGCTTAAGAAATGCAAGTCCGACAGCTGCACCCACAAAAGCCTGCCAGCATATTAACACTGCAACTATCAAAACAGCTGCACTTATTGCATATCTAAGCATGCTTTGAAGTGTCATATAATTGTTGGCTTTCTTACCGTCTTCACTTCCTAAAGCCTTGTCCAGACTCTGATATATATGATATGCCTGATAGCAGGCTGTAAAAGCTCCGGCTATAAGTCCCGGTATAAACCACCACGCATATCCTCCACATATAATTCCAAGCACTACGCCCAACACAACCCCCGCTATCGTGCAAAGAAAAATGCCGGCATAAAGCTCTATTAATACTCTACGACTTTCCATTGTCATTACCTATAAATCTTTTAATAACTATCGCAACCGAACGAAATCCTGCTCCTACTCCAAGTACAATAAACCACACCATAAGCTTTGTCCCAAAATACTTATCCACAAGGTATCCTATACCCATACTGAAAAAAATCGTAACCAACATAGTTATACCAATCTGGGTGATAAGAAAAAGCATTTTTAAAACCTGATGTTCTTTATTATTCATAGTCCTCCGTCCAACTGCACAAATAATTAATAATTATACCTTATTTTCTGCATTATTTCAACATTTTCTATAGTATAATTTACATTATATTTTTTGTTTTCGTGTTCATCCGTTTAACGTATCAGGGGGGACAGATGCCTTGCCACATTACTGTGACAAAGTACCTGTCCCCCTGACACATTCCTTTTCCATGACACATTTTATATTACTCAATCATAGAAATACGCCTTACATGTCTCTCATCATTTGAAAATGGTGTATCTAAAAACTCATCCACTATCATAAGAGCAAGTCCCGGACCTATGGTTCTTGCACCCATGCAAAGAACATTGGCATTATTGTGCTCCTTTGTAGCCCTTGCAGAGAAGCAGTCACTGCAAAGAGCTGCTCTTACTCCCTTAACCT
Organism: Lachnospiraceae bacterium; assembly: GCA_017469405.1. GTDB lineage: Bacteria > Bacillota > Clostridia > Lachnospirales > Lachnospiraceae > Coprococcus_C. Next base: position 9,808 of record JAFUGL010000010.1, read on the forward strand.
TATTGGCAGTCATGGACATTCCTATACCTGTTCCACAGATTAAGATTCCAAGCTCACACTCACCTTTTGCAACCGCCTCAGCAACCGCCTTTCCATATATAGGATAATCACAGGATGCTTCACTATCGCATCCAAAATCCTTTACATCAATGCCTCTTTCATTAAGATGCTTAATAATCTCTAACTTCAAACCATATCCGCCATGGTCGCTGCCTACACCTATCATATCTTTCCTCCTAATTTCATTTTCTGACTGACTATGTATAAAATGTACACGCATAGCTCACTATCGCTCACGCTATGCTTAGTACATTTTATACATAGTCAGTCAGAATACTTTAATTTCAATTCGGGCTAAATTAATTTACTTTGATTACGCGGTGGCCTGCCGCTTTAAGCAGGCGGTTCATGATTGCGCCACCGAGTTCATTTTGATTAAGTGCTTCACTGTATATATATTCAGCCCCTATTGTATCACATTTTCTTAAAATTGCATAAAGATTTGCGGAAATTGTCACACCCTTATCCGCCTCGCCTACTATCAAAACATTATCACAGTTATAATAAGGTGCGTTATCCTTTGTGGCTATAACTGCTGTTTTAAAACCTTGAGCAGTTTTTTCAGCGACAAGGGAATTAATCTTGTCTATTACTTTTTTATCGGTTGGTCTTATCTCATCTTCTTTTATGCTTTCCGGTTTTATATCAATTGCCGAAAGATTATGATCTTCTTTTACATCGGTCATCTCACTCTCAACTATAGTAACCTCACCCTTTGGCGCATAGTGTGTATATTTCATGCCGGGAGCCTTCGGTCTTAAATTCGGATCTGGCTCGATAATCGCCCTATCTATCGAAACATCACCGATTATCTCCTCAAGCATTTTCCTGGTTATATATCCCGGGCGAAGAATAGTCGGTATCTCACCTGTTAAGTCAACTATCGTTGACTCGATACCTATCCCAACTACGCCTCCATCCAGTATCATATCTATGCGTCCATTCATATCCTCGATAACATGCTCCGCAAGCGTAGGTGAAGGTCTGCCTGATGTATTGGCGCTTGGTGCAGCTATGTACACCCCGCTTTCCTTTATAAGCTTCATGGCAACCGGATGCGACGGCATACGAATCGCAACCGTGTTAAGTCCTCCGGTGGTACCGTCAGGCACGATTTTCTTCTTGTTAAGAATAATGGTAAGCGGTCCCGGCCAAAAGGCTTCCATAAGCATAACCGCCTTTTCAGGCACACTTTCGGCAAGCTCATAAACTGCCTTGGTATCCGCTATATGAACTATAAGAGGATTATCACTAGGTCTTCCTTTAGCGGCATATATCTTTGCTGATGCATCTTCATTTAAAGCATCCGCACCAAGTCCGTAAACCGTTTCCGTCGGAAATGCAACGAGTCCGCCTTGTCTAAGGATTTCGGATGCTTTCTCTATGGCCGCTTCATCATTTCCGGAAGAAATAATAGTTTTTATATTTATATCTGCCATTTTTTAACCTTCAATCATTTATTTCACAAGCAATTATACTAAATGATTATTTCCTTTTCAACACTTCTCGCTATAGATAATGCATGATTGTACATTTTTCTAACATCATTATTCATATTTACAGGATATAACTTGACTTTCGGATTATAATTTATATACACTACAAACAATTCATGTGCAAAACTATTTCCAATCCATTCAACATTTTCAAAATCCAAAACAACATCATTGAATTTTTTTATTTTTTCTACTACTTCTTTTGCCTCACTTCTTGAGATAAAATTATTATTTATTTCTATAGACATTTTAATATATGGAATATATTGCTTCAATTCTTGTAAATATTTTCCTATATAAGAGGCTCCATAAACAATACTATAAAATTTATAATCTCTTCTTTTTTTAATAATATTTCAACATTATTCCTTTTTTGTTCATCTAACTGATTATTTCGCATCAATGTCATTGGTCTTCCACTTTCTACAAAACCGATTGTAAAAGTATTTTCAGATGTTGCAAAAGAACATGTAACCCTGTTTTTTACAAAATTTTTTTCAACACTTAATTCCTTATCAAACATTCTCATTGCATCAGAAATTATTTTTATCTTTTCCCTTACTGAACCTTTTACTGATTTTTCAGATTGGTATTTTTTATTGAAGTCAAAATCAGAAGCATTAAGATTATCATTAATGCATTTTTCAAAAAAAGTTACCGGCTTAACCTTTGAATTTATTCCAATTAAATGCATGAAATTTCCTTTCTCTGCCTTTATTTTTTGACCACGCGTACCTAAAGAATCCGAAAAAATAATATATTCATAATCTAAAAAATATTTTTTATAAAGTTTTGAGGCTTCAACAGACGCTTTAACAACTCGTTCTTTAAAAGAATTTATTTTTCTATCATCCATATCATGTTCTCCAAATAAAAGAAAAAAATAGAGGAATGGAAAACCATTCCTCTAACGTTTTTAATAGTTACCTCTATAATCGAATGGGTTTTAGGTCTCCATTCCGACCACTCGATAGGGTTTTTAGTCTCCTATCCGACTTAAATATAGGTATTTCACCTATAATTATACTATATCATTATAATCAAAAAGTCAAGGAATGAATCATGAAATATTAATTTAATTAATTATATACACATTTCATTCCTTTGTCATTGGACAGATAGTCCAATAACATATTTTATCAGGATTATACTCGCTACTCCTCCCACTGCTGGAGTGTCTCGACAAGTCTCGGTACAATCTGCTTCTTTCTTGACACAACACCTTCCAGATAGCAGGAGTTACCGGACATTTCAAGTTCAAATGCATCCTGTAAAAGTCTGACGGAATCCTCTCCGTAACACAGAACGGTTGAGCCCTCCTCCAAAATATTGGTCATAACGAAGAAAATCATATCACACTTTGACGCAGTGTATCTATCCTTCAAATACTCATCCATTTCTTTGGCAAGTCTCTTAAGCTCTCTCTTATTCATAGAACTTATCTGTCCCACACCAAAGGTTATATCCTCTACATCAAAGGTCTTGAAATCCTGATACAAGAGTTCTTCAGGTGTCTTACCCTTAAATGAGCTGCCGGCCTCAAACATATTGACTGCATAGCTTTCTATATCTATATCAGCAATTTGAGAAAGTTCTTCTGCAGCCTCTTTATCAAGTGGTGTGCAGGTAGGCGAACGGAACATAAGTGTATCCGATAAAATCGCCGAGCACATAAGACCTGCCATATCCTTTGGTGGAATAACCCCCTGCTCCCGGTACATCTGATACAGGATTGTACCGGTACAGCCTACAGGCTGGTTACGGAAATATACCGGATTAATCGTCTCTATCGTACCTATGCGGTGGTGATCTATAATCTCAAGTATCTCAGCATTTTCTATACCGTTTACCGCCTGTGTACGTTCGTTGTGGTCAACTAAGATGACCTGTTTTTTCTTCATGGCAAGGAGGTTTCTACGGGAAACCATGCCACAATAGTTACCCACATCATCGACGATAGGAAAATCTCTGTGGCGGAGCTTTGACATGACATCCTTTACATTTTCAAGAGTATCATCCAGATCAAAGGTTATAAGATTGGAGCTTCGCATAAAAAACCTTATTGGGATACTCTGGTTGATAACCCTGGCAGTAGAATATGTATCAAGAAATGTCGTGATAATGTTGCAGTTATGCTCATTTGCAAGATCAATTATCTCTTTTTCAACCTTTGCATTTAAGCTCACTATAAGGCATGATGCACCGAGCTTAATCGCCTCTCTTTGAGTTTCCTCACGGTCCACAACAAGCACGATGTCATCTTCCTCTATGCACGCCTCATCCACGATAAGATTTGCTGCACCGATAAATACCTTACCACCCTCTATAACAAAATCCGGATTGCCGCACACGAGCCTGCCGTCAAGCACCTCAAGAAGATTTTTTATAGGTGTTTTGGCAATTCCAAGAACAGTATTGTCATAGGCATCCATGTAAGATTTTGCAATATCATTGATGGTTATAAGTCCCTTTAATTTGTTGTCCTTATGGATAATCGGAAGCGTAACCACGTCCTCATCACGCATAAGCTCCCATGCCGCCTTGAGGGAGATCTTATCTCTAACCGCAGTTGTATGTCTGATTTCGATATCTCTTATCTGGACATTTACATCCGAAAGAAGCTCCGGCTCATCCACATTAAAATAATCCAGAACATACTTTGTCTCGTTGTTAATTGCACCGGCACGGTTTGCTATGTAACGTCCCGGTTCCTTAGTATTTTTCAGATATGCGTAAGCAAGTGCGGAACAAATGGAATCCGTATCGGGATTCTTGTGTCCGACTATGTGAATTTGTTTTTGTTCCATAAGCAGTTATCCTTTTTCATTTTATTAATCATAACTATACATGTGCTATATAAAAATGCACTTTATAAGGCTTTTACAATATTTTGACATTCCTATATGTCATAGTTCGCTATCATAACCGGTTTTTTGTTGTAGGTAAAAATCGTGACAAGCGGCGATGCGCTTCCATAATACGCATCATGTTCTGCCACTACAGCTTCAAGCTTTATATAATCCGGTTCAATCGACATGTACTCGTATCCATATGAGGAAAGCATGTCGGTAAGCCTCTTTGTAAGTCTTGAATCAACCTTGTTCCAAGTATTGATATCCGGCGGATATAAACCAACAGTAATGTCAATTTCATCCTTATTATCCATAAATGTATCGAGTCGATTTTTTATACTTTCTATAATGTCTTTTACCTCGGAAAGTTCATTTAGACCAATAAGATAAAAAAGTTTTTTCTTTATATCCTTATTATCTTTTTTATTGTCCGGATAATTCTCTGTTACATTTTTGTCATCACAATAATTGTACGGGCTTTCATTTTTTAAATTCAATTTATCCTTATCGACATATGGATGCCCGACCTTAATCTTAGCCTCCCAGACATCTCCGGTTTCCTCACCGGCAAACTCCTTAAGCTTCTTAATGTACTGTGATTTGATATTTTCTGACTGTACAAAAACCTCATCCGCGTAGATTACACCCGGTGCAGTCACATAATGCTTGAGATTGCAAAGATCCGTGTAATCATTTTCACCAAATTCATCCGTCTTAAATGGTGGTATGTATATAAGCCTGTCCGTGTAATTCTTTAGTTCCTTTGCATAATACTGAGGCGGAATCGTAAGACATGGATTTTCACCATCATAAGGACTCTGAATATATATCCTGTCCGGATGATGAAGTCCCAGATCAAATTCTGTCCACAAGCTAATCTTTACATTATCCGGATAGTCCTCAAGATGAGTATTGGCAATTATTTCATCATCGGTTGCAACGATCTGCCCGAAATAGTCCTTAAACAAAACCGGAAGCGGAACAACAAAAACATCCGCTTTATCCTCTTTTGTCAATTCATCATAAAGTCTCTCAAAGCCCTGCCACTCCTTCGGACCTATCGTTAAAATGAGAATCTCTTCACGATTGATAATCCACGTAGTTACGGCTTCTGAAATCGAATCAAAAGATGTCTCAATCTCTTTTATCTTCTTCAAGATCAACTCTTCATGTTTTATATTATCACAAATCTCTTTAGAATTTTTACTTGCTGTCTGCGTGATATCATCTGCTTCGGATTCAGTCTGTGAGTTTTCATCATCTGTCTCTGATTGATTTGTCAAAAGATTATACACCTCAAAAAGTGCATCGCAATACCTTTGAATCTCACCGGTTACAAGCTTTGCACTTTCACTGTCCTCACCCTTGACATTTTCTATAAGAGTGCCTAAATCAACCGATAGCTGCTGGCACTCGGGCAAAATTTCAAGAATAGATGCATATAAATCATTATATCTATCACCTAATGTAGATCCATTATATCTATCACCTAATGTAGATCCATTATATCTATCACCTGATACCTGTTCCTTATCACTATCCACTTTACTCAATCCGCTAATTTCAGTTCCTGCTTCCACTATCTGCCCGGTCATAACCTCAAGCTGCTTTATGCATTCTGCAGCCATGCCCTTAAGTGAGTCACCGAAGTTAAGTCCTGCATCCGGTCTAACCAGCATATCCTTCGTAAATGTAAACTCCGGCAGTTTAAAATCTGCAACTGCCTGAAGGTTTTCGCGCTGCTTTTCAAAATACGGATAATCATGTCCACCCCAGACCTTGCGGCATACAAGGTAATTGCCATAATGATTGTGAAGTGCGACATTATACTCTACCGGAATCGGGATAGAAGTATTTTCAAAAGGAACCCTTATGGAATTATCATAATATTTCCTCGGGTGACCGTTGCTTCCTTTAAGTACCCACGGGAATATCTGACCTATCCTTTCGGCTCCATCCTTTGGCGCACGTGCCATCTGTTTTTCCGCAAGCTTATAAAGCTCAATCATCATGTGCCTGCTGTCTAGATTTCTGTCTATCCTTATATTATATTTTTGCTCTAAAAGATAAAGCTCTCTGTCAATCGTATCCTTGCGAAGGGTACCCTCGAGAATGCCGTCCGCAACTGCAATAATCCTCTTAACCTCTTTGCAGCGTTCACGCTCTTTTTCCTCATCATTATAAAGGTAATCAAGGATAAATATGTCGACAGATGCCATATATGGGAAATTGTGATATTTCTTAAGATGCTCCTCGTCAAAGCAAATCCGGTTATTGCTTACTACTCTCGCCAGAAAAAGCTGATGATCCTCTTTCCTCTCATAATCATGTATAACAAATTCCTTTGGAAGCTCTATATCTGCTACCGCACGAAACTTATCATAATCCTCACGTTTCATGCATATATCAAGGTCATCATCCCAAGGCACAAATCCACCATGCCTTACAGCTCCGAGAAAGCTTCCCCAGTCTGCGAAATAATTTATATCATGTTTTCTGCAGATACGGTCAATTTCATCAAGCACAACAAGACTGGCAGCCCATCCCTGCTTGATGGCTGTCGGAATATAAAATCCATTTCTGACTTCGTCTCTGAAAAAATCAACCGAAAAATCCATAGTTACCTCTCAATGATTTGACAAGACCTATTTCTCATGTCACAAATTATAAAACAAAACTTCGCTTAACTTCAAAAAATTTATTATACTTCATCAATAGCTTCTAATTCAAAAAATCTATCTAAATCTGCTTTTGTTGTGATTTTAAAATTACCCTCATCCCCCGGAATCATGGCGATATTCATACCCGCCATAATTGCAGGCTCTGTGGAGCCGTTTATAGCAAATATCTTATCCGGAAGCAAAGCTTTGTTTGCCTCATAATACTTTCCAAGGTGAAAAAGTTCAGGTGCCTGGCCTGCATATATCTTAGACCTGTCCAATAATGATGAAATACTCTTTCCATCCTCACTCATGTAAACCGTGTCTTTCATAGGAAGAACCGGAAGAACGCCGTCATAGATATGGGAAGCACCATCCTCCATCGGCATATTGTTTTTGTCACCTTTTACCGACTTTAAGCATGTATTTATCAACTCATCCTTTAAAAGCGGCCTTGCCGCATCATGTATCAGCACATACGAATCATCATCAGCGTATTTGCTTATATCAGTCAGACCATTGTAGATTGAAAGCTGTCTGTTCGCTCCGGGATTTGAAAAGCCCTTGAATTTAGAATTTGCCAATTCCTGTTCAATCTCACCATGCCAAGCTTTGTCTGCAACTATCTGAATATAATCAATATTATCATTATTAATTAACGTTTCAAGACAATAGCTGATAATCATTTTATTATTTACTTTTATATACTGTTTTGGTATATCGCTTCCCAGACGGGTTCCCGTTCCGCCGGAAAGAACAAGTGCTATGTTCATATTTTATAATTCCTCCATTAATATTATAAAATTACTACTTCATCTATATAAACATAAGCATATACATAGGCATTGTTATTTTTTTATCCGTACAACCTACATTTTGCAGAGAAAGCTTATATCCTTTTTTGATATTATCCTGCTTTAAAATATTACCCAATGTATTGGCTTTTTTACGTCCGGCTTTAATTTCTATCGGCAATACTCCATCTTCATATTCAATCAGAAATTCAATTTCTGCTGTACTTTTTACATCTTTATAAAAATAAATATCCTGATAACCTTTTTTTATAAGCATATCTGCTGCAAGCGCTTCATAAAGACCGCCCTTTGCAGTACCAAGCATTATATTTAAAGCTTTTTCTTCCAAAGAATCATCACCAAGAACCATCTTTTTTAAAGAAAAATCAAAGCCTGCAAACAGCATTCCGATATCCGTCATATATAATCTAAAATTCGTCTCGTCTACAAATGCTTTCATAGGATATTCTATTCTTTTTGTAACATATACCGGTTTAGTTATAAAAGATGCGTTCAGCCATTCTATACTTGTTTCAAACTTTGTTGCCGTAGCCTTTTTTTCAACAACTCCATACTGAAATTTATGATTATCCTTAGTAAGCTGAATCGGTATTGATTTATAACAATTTTGAGCTTTAATTCTTATGTTTGCAGGAGCATAATGTGCTATATCATTCAAATAATCTCTGTATATTCTTCTTTGGATTTCATCCGCCTCTTGTATATTTTTTGAATTGACTTAAGCCTGTACAACCTCCGGCATTCCGCCAATTATCATATACTGTTTAAGTAAATTAATAATTTTATCATGGATAGCTGCAGGAACCTTCGATACATTTTTATAGCATTTATATAAAAGCGATATAACTTCTTCATTTATATCATTAGCCCATAAAAATTCCTCAAAATCAAGAGCTTGCATATCCAGGTAATCTACATTTCCTACCGGATAAGAAATATCCTGTTTATAATTCATTCCAAGTGCCGATCCGGTTGCAATAACATCATATCTTCCATCCTCGGACCAAAACTTCAAGGATTGAAGAGCTTCTCCACATTCTTGAATCTCATCAAGTAAAATAAGTGTTTTTCCTTTTTCAAAATTTGCTTTAGGAAGGTATGTTGAGATATTAATTTTCAAATTTTCAACATCCAAACTTTCATCAAATATCTTCTTAAACTCGGGATTTTCAATAAAATTCAACTCGACAAAATGATCATAATCTTTGGCAAATTCTCTGACTGCAAAGGTTTTTCCAACCTGTCTGGCACCATATATAATAAGACTTTTATGTTTATCTTTCTTTCTCCACAGAATAAGCTTATTTATTATTTTTCTGGATAACATTAAATTGTCACCTCCTATTTTAGCTCATCTATGATTTTTATAACATATAAAAAAAAATAAATCAATATTTTTCTATAGAAAAATATTGTGTGGTGCATATTTTTCTATAGAAAAATATCGAAATATATTATTATCTTAATTCCTTTTTAGCCATATCAAGTGCACTTGCGATTACGGCATCCATATCATAATACTTGTATTCGCCCAGTCGACCACCGAAGATAACCTTTTCTTCTTTATCTCCAAGCTCCTTGTACTCCTGATAAAGCTTACCGTTTTTATCATCATTTACCGGATAGTAAGGCTCATCGCCCGGCTTCCACTCGGAGCTGTATTCCCTGCTTATAACCGTCTTAGGAAGGTCGTTGCCATCATCGTCCTTGCCAAACTCAAACCATTTATGCTCTATGATTCTTGTCCAAGGAGTATCGGCATCGGTATAATTAACAGCGGCATTACCCTGGAAATTAGGCTTGTCCAAAATCTCGTTCTCAAATCTTACAGAACGATACTCAAGATAACCAAGCTTAAATCCAAAATACTCATCTATAGGACCGGTGAAAATAACCTTATCCGCCATAGCATCATACTCTTCCTTATTATCCAGATAATTCACGCCAAGCTTAACCTCTATACCATCAAGCATATTGGCAACCATCTTCGTATATCCGCCCTTTGGAATACCCTGATACAAGGCATTAAAATAATTATTGTCAAAGGTAAGACGCACCGGCAACCTCTTTATGATAAATGCCGGAAGCTCGTCACAAGGTCTGCCCCACTGCTTCTGGGTATAGCCCTTTATAAGCTTTTCATAAATGTCTGTTCCGACAAGAGAAATAGCCTGCTCTTCAAGATTCTTCGGCTCGGTTATGCCTGCTTCCTTTCTTTGCTCCTCAATCTTTGCCGCAGCCTCCTCCGGCGTAACCACTCCCCACATCTTATTAAAAGTATACATATTAAACGGAAGTGAGAAAAGCTCTCCCTTATAATTGGCAACAGGAGAATTGGTAAATCTGTTGAACTCTGCAAATTGGTTTACAAAATCCCAAACCTCCTTGATATTGGTATGGAATATATGTGCACCATACTTATGCACATGGATTCCTTCGATATCCTCCGTGTATACATTTCCTCCGATGTTAGGTCTCTTGTCAATAACCAGCACTGACTTGCCTGCATCTGTTGCCTTTCTTGCAAAAACTGCTCCGTAAAGTCCGGAGCCGACTATAAGATAATCGTATTTCATGATTGGTTCCTCCCTCGACTATTATATTACTATATTCAGAATTCCAATTAAACATTTAATAAATATATGCTGTATCACTCAATTGCCTCCTGCTCAAGCTTAACTCCATGTTCAAGCATATAATTCAATGTTCTGATTATACCATATTTTTCATCATTTTTAATATGATTTTCGGTATATGCTTCTATAAGTTTCATAATCCTGTTTTTATCATTTGAAGTAAGCTCTTTGGTATAGTCTTTATATTTATCCAATATATTCATATCCATATTATAGATTTTAAAAGGTATGCCTGTTTTACGTCGAAGATGCTCATATATGTAAAAGCCTCCGGCGTCAATATCCCCAAAATGATAATATAAAATCTCTTTATTTTGAGAATAAATCTTCTTTAAAAAATCACATTTTACTGAATTATGATATCCTCCGAGATAAACTAATCCACTATTCTTTATGTCATTCATATGAGAAAAGCTCGTAAGATTTTCAACGGTAATAACATTGTCTCCATATACAGAAATATATTCTATATCACGCAAAGAATCTGATGAAAATGCTATTCCTCCACTTATTTTACCCAAGTCCAGTTTCTGCCCTGAAACAACGACAGAAATTGCGCCCTTAACCATAATATAAGACGGATTTTTAATAAGACCACAGTCCTCTAAAATAATATCTTTTTCAGGAAAATCACCATACTTGTATAATAATGATTCAAGTTTTCCCTTAAGCTGCTCAAGTCTTTTTGAATCCCTAAACAATCGAACAGATAAATCTCTTACATACACCTCACCATTTATGGTTGATATCGCATCTATAGCAGTCCACAAATCAATATAATCATTTTTATTATCATAATATTCCGGTAATTTTCCTAAATCAAGTCTTTCCAACTGTATTTTAAGATATTTACAAATCACCTTTTGAATATCACTATCTTTTAGTTCAGAAAACCCCGAAACATATTTAGCATTTTTTTCCTTAAGATACTGCTTTAATTCCACTATTATATCACTTTTTTTAGTTCGTCCAAGCTTTGCGTAAATATCAACGAGCTTTTCTGTATTTAATGATATTTTTTCAGTCCTGGCATTTATTCTCCGAACTTTTATGTATCCAAAAATTTCCAATTCATCAATATCATCATTTAAACTTTTAAAAAAATTATAGTCCGTCTCATCAAGATATTTTGGAAATATTTTTTCAGGTTTTACGTTAAAAGATTGATTGATACGGTTTTTCCCTAAAAATGTAACACTTTCCTCATATCTGTTTACCAAATAATTTAAGCGGCTTAAAAAAATCAGCCGGAAGAATATCAAAAAGATTTTTAGCCATAAATAAATGATTTGCTCCTTTGCGTTTGTTATCATTTTAAGAAAAAATGCTTTGATCTTCCTCAAATAAAAGGCTCATCAAAATGTCTCTAAATTTTATCATAATATTACCGAATTTAAGCTTTAAAAGTATTTGTTAATCCAAATCAACCAAATCGGTATTTGTTTTAAAATAAGATGATCTTGAAATTTTACTTTTTATCAAGTAACCATTTTCTTCAAGATTTCCTAAAATTCGAGTTCTTAAATAAGTCGAATCACTTATCCCTAACCATTTTGATATTTCAGAAGCCTTATGTGCATTGTAATAACAAAAAGCCAAAACTTTCTCATCATACTCTGTACCATTTGGAATTGGTACAAACCGAATTTCAGGTATCCTTTCATCTTCTACACCATTAACATATGTCAAATCCGGAAGAACCAATGTAAAATGATCTGACGACGAATAAATATATGGTTTATGCGATTCATCCTCACCGGCATATTCTTCCGTAATCTTATCAAAACCTGTTCCCGCCGCTTCCATTACATTACATGCAACCAACACATTGGATATTAGTTCATTTCTGCGTTTTGAAATAATCCCGGTCAAATCATATGTTTTTCCAAATTTTTCTCCTCTATAAAATCCACCCGGCGAAGAAATTTCAAGTCTATCTTTAAACATATCTACCTGTATTTGTGTCCCGTCTAAATAATAATCTCTGTGTGCTATAGCATTTATAACTCCTTCAAATAGAGCACGTTCAGGATACGCATCAATATTCTCCCTGCCATTCTTATGCTTTATTATTGAATGATTCATTCGCTGATTTACAAAATCCATTATATATTTTAATGTATCAATTATATTTCCGCTAAATCTATTTACGGTAATAATCCTCTCACTTCCCTTGTTAAAACCTGAAAACAAAGAGCACTGGACTTCAGTCTTAGCATCTTTATAATCATCGGAAAACAGCACTGCTCCATTCAGCAGATAACCCTCTTCATTAACAAAACCCATAGATTTAAGCATTTTTTCCTTTAGTTCTTTTCCATCATTATGTTTTTTATAAAATTCACATAATCCGGAAAAATTATTTATATTATATTTTTTTTCTGATGGAAGCATATCATATTGTGTATTTTTGCTATTGACACTCATCTCAATAATTTCTTCATAGGTTGCTCCATTTGTAAAACCATCTCTTCTCATAAAAATAGCAGGTATATTTTTGTACTTCAATATCACCGGTTTTATTTCAGATTCCGGAACACTAACTTTAATTATAAACCGTTCTTTATTTCTAATTTTATATGATAAAAATGAAATCTTTACATTGGGTCTAGGTGTCAAATGTTCGTTAACCTGATTATTAAAATAATTTCGTTCATTATCTGCACTTTTTCTATCAAATCCAATCAGTTTATGAGTTTTGTCTTCAATTCCAATATAAAAATCACCACCAATTGCATTAGCAAAACCTGCAATTGTCTTAAGCCAACCGATTACATCATCACGATTTAAAATACTCTTGCACTCACATATTTCACTTTCTAATTGAATTTCTCCTATTATTTCCTCTAAATACATTTTTTCACCCCGCTTTTGAAGTAATTCAATTTTACTTCAAAATCACTTCAATGTCAACTTCAAAATTACTTCAATGTCAACTTCAAACCCGCTTCAATGTTGTTTCATCAACCATGTCATGTACTTCAAATGCACTTAATAAATTTCAACAGATACCTCATTAACATCTTCCAATGAGTTATTTTCAGCTACGAATCATATTATCCCATCGTTCGCAGCTGATTATCCCACATTTTTCGTATTATAATCAGCTGGTTATTAAATCTAATTACATTTCCTAAAAAAAATAGTGAAACCTACACAGATTTAGTGTAAAATAAATATTAAGCATCATATAAGGAGGCGTCCTATGAAAAAAACAATCGCTATCGGAATTCAGGATTTTGAAAAAATAAGAAATAATCAGATTTTTTATATTGATAAAACAAATTTCATAAAAGAATGGTGGGACAAGAAAGACGATGTTACACTCATTACGCGTCCTCGCCGCTTTGGCAAAACCTTAAATATGAATATGCTTGAATGCTTCTTTTCCAACAAATACGAAGGAAGAAGCGATTTATTTGAAGGTCTTGATATATGGAAACACGAAGAATATCGCAAACTACAGGGCACATATCCTGTGATATTTTTGTCATTTGCAGGTGTAAAATATACCAACTACGAAAATACCCGAAAAAGCATTAACGAAATCATAGCAAATTGTTATGATCAATACTCATGGCTTATAGATTCAGATACTTTATCTGAAAATGATAAAAAATATCGAAAAAAAATCAATACCGAAATGGACGACTCCACTGCTGCCACTTCACTTAATAATCTTTGTAAATACCTATATAATCACTATGGAAAAAAATGTATCATTATTTTGGATGAATATGACACACCTTTACAAGAAGCCTATGTAAATAATTTTTGGAACGAGCTCGTTGCGTATACCAGAGCTTTATTTAACAATACCTTTAAAACAAACCAATATATGGAACGTGGTATCATGACAGGCATTACCAGAGTAAGTAAGGAATCAGTTTTCTCTGATTTAAACAACCTTAACGTAGTCACCACAACATCCGATGAATACGCAACAGCATTTGGCTTCACCGAAAAAGAAGTCTTTGAAGCAACTGATGCGCAGGGTATGACGGAAATTGATAAGCAGAAGATAAAGCAATGGTATGACGGTTTTGTATTTGGAAATGTTAAAGATATATATAATCCTTGGTCTATAATAAATTATCTTGATAAGGGAAAAATAGATAAATATTGGGCAAATACAAGTGGAAATGGACTCGTTAGCAAGCTTCTCCAAAAAGGAGATAATTCACTAAAAATAAACTTCGAATCCCTTTTACAAGGAGAAAGCATTATTGCCTCCATAGACGAACAGATAGTATTTAATCAGCTTGACAATAATATCGATGCTGTCTGGAGTCTGTTACTTGCAAGCGGATATCTAAAAGTTGCAGATTATACCGAATACGCTGCTCTAGATGACGAATCACAGCTTACTTATACATTAAAGCTCACAAACCTTGAAACAACAATTATGTTTAGGGAAATGATAAACGGATGGTTCAAAAACACCTCAAGCTTTAACAGCTTTGTCAAAGCAATGTTCAATGGCGATGTGGATGACATGAACGGCTATATGAACAGAATCGCATTAAGCACTTTCAGTTATTTTGACACCGGTAATACTCCTTCAGATGATGCACCTGAAAGATTTTACCACGGCTTCGTCCTCGGACTTCTTGTGGATAATATAAATGATTATATAATAACCTCCAACCGCGAAAGCGGATTTGGAAGATACGATATAATGCTGGAGCCAAAAAACGAAGCAAATCCTGCTGTTATCATAGAGTTTAAGGTTATTAACAAAAACACAGGAGAAAAAGATTTATCAGACACTGTAGACAATGCCATAAAACAGATAAATGATAAAAAATATAAAGAAAATCTAATCACAAAAGGAATAAATGAGGCAAATATACTTATCTACGGTTTTGCCTTTGAAGGTAAAAAGGTTTTGATTAAGAAAGGGTAGTTTAGAATATTACTCTGCGGTCGTAAGACCGCAGGTTTTTTATCAATCAATAAATTTTTGCGATTATCTCACTTTCATATTTATCATCCTTGATATCTTCGACTATTTCTCCACCTCTGACTTCATTGTTGTACTTACCTTTCACAGGAACCTTTATACCTTTTCCCGCCAGCATCCATTCATATTCTATATCTATATGCCCGATATCAAGCGCCTGAAATCCCTTTAAAGCAATGTCATAGGCAAGAACTGTCGCGGTTGGTCCCAAAGCTATAAGTGTCAGGTAATCACAATTTTTTTCTAAAAAATCAGAAGCTTCTTTATACAAATCATCATATCTGTCAAATGCATGTTCAGCCGGACCGAGAATTCTCTTTATATCCGTAGCACACGCAAACAAATCATTACCTACGCCTAATCTTGTTTTTTCACCTTCGATAATCAAAAGCTTCTTATCCTGCCAGATTCTCTTTAAATTATCGAAACGTTTTTTTGGTGCATCGGTAGAATTGTCAAGATAGCTTGCATATGGCCTTGTAACATATGCATCATAATAATCTTTACTCATATCAATAAGCTCATAGTGCTGTCTTCTGACATCTTCTGACATATATGCACGTATATTATATTTACATTCCAGATTATACTTTGACAGATCTCCATAAACATCCATCAAACAGGTAATCACATCATCCTGCTTTGCCTTTAACACCTCTACCAAACGTTTCGCAAGTTTTTCATCTGCTCTTTGAAACTTCTGTCTATTTACTCCGGCGATAACCGCAAATTCTCCATCTCCAAATCTGGACATAGACTTTCCTTCATTTACAATTTTTTCTATAGCCATATCTCCCGAAAGAATCTTCGGATACTGTGGTCGTTCGGTATTATATAAAAATTCATACTTTAAATTATCAATCGAACTATTCATAGCAACCTGATTTACTGATAATTCGGCTATATGATTTGCAATATTATCATAATCAGAACTGATTTTTTTTATAACTTCGTTTTGCTTCTTGGCTATATCAAATATTAACTTATCATTTTCAACATGTGATTTATTATCTTTTGATTCTTCTCTAACCATGGGCTTCACTTTAGGTGAACTAAATATAGGATAATCTACACCGGAATAAACCTTTAATCCATAGCTGTCTGCCATATCCATATGTAACACATTATCTATGCTTCTGTTTGTTATATAGCCATCAGAGACGGCAAATAAACCTCTTTCATCAGTCAAATTACCTATATACAGGTTTACATAACAATTATCTTTCTCATATTTCTCAAAAATACTATTTAACAGATTTAACTTATAATCCAGCAACTCATCTTCTTTAATATAAAGCAACAATTTTGTATTGGTATCAGAGTATGCTCTTACAAACTCATCTATAACATGAGGATATGTCGGATAGTCCTGTTCAAAATCCGGTATATAAAGTATTCTTTTATCTTCACCGGAATTGGATTTTTCTATCAAATTAATCTTAGGTAATGGCACACCATATAAATCTTCTACCTCTTTGATATACTTTTGGCAAAAAACATCTATATCTCCATACAAATCCTCTGAGCGTTCTAAAACTTTATCATAAGACCAATTCCACCACTTAATCTGCTTGAGCATATTAATAGTTTTCTCATCAAAGCGGTAACCTATAACCTTAGCCGGATTACCCGCAACTATGCTATATGCTGGCACATCCTTTGAAACAACCGCTCCGGCAGCCACAACTGCACCATTATGAATAGTAACACCACTATTAATAATCGTCTTTTCGCCTACCCAACAATCATTCATAATGATTATCTGACCCTTACGTTTTGTAAACTCAGGTCTTCTATACTCAACACCTGTGATTCTTCCAAGAGCCGGTTTTCTATAATCATGGTTCATATCTATAATAAATGTAACATCGTGTGCTATAGCAGAATATCGTCCAACCTGTATATTATATATATACTTATCATCAACAACATTCTCAACCCATGCTTCTTCTATATAGCTGTCTTTACCAATAGAAAGAACCGGAAAAGATTTATTTTCGTTAAATATGTCGTTATTATAGACACTATCCTTTTGTATTAAATTTTCCTGGATGTTAAATTTAAAACGCACAAACTTTTCCTCCACATATAATCAACTAAAAAGCTTACAGCCCGTATGAACAATCTTAAGCTTGTCCCTATTATACATAAAATAAAGAGTCTCCAAAGTTTCAGCCATATAACCTATATACCTGTCAGCACGTTCACTTCCCTTTGGTACAGAAAGTTCCTCTGTACGCTCAAGGACAGGAAAAAGCCAAGCACAATAATCTCTTAATACCTCTTTTTTTGCAAGAATAACATTATAGTTATACATAAATTGCTGTTTCAATAATGTCTCAAAAGCTTCAGCATAATCAGGATGTAACTCACGAAGTGCCATAAACATAGCATTCCAATCGTTTTCTTTTAAATATCTGTTATGATGAGCATTAATATCCGGCTCATACGGCATAGGATATGGAAGGATTACATCTACATCATTTTGTGAAATCCTAAGCAAATCCTCATCTGTAAATCTAAACATACGTCTATACTGAGCGAGTCCATAGTAAACAGTTTTATTATCAGCATCCTTTTCGAGGACATTTTTCCACATCCAATATAAAGCAGTAGTTTCACAGTAATTAACATTCTTTTTAGATATATTATCGCCTTGATTATCTAAAACATCAGCCACCCTTATATCAGTGAGCTCCGCACCTACCTGTATAGGAATCATATAATCCGGAAGGTCGAACTTTTCATTTAATACCTTGTCTTTATAAAACTTAGCCATTAATATCCTTATACTATCCTCTTTAAAGCCATCTTTTTTATCTTGCTTATATTCCAATCTATCAAGCGGTTTAAATAGTCCAAGCTTTGAATGAAAAATGCTCATAAGCTCATCCCACTTAGCTGATGTAAGCCTACTATGGTTAGTAAGCCCATAACCATCAAGTAATTCTTCTATCTCAGACTGAATATTCTCCGGAGTAGCAATAATAATCTCTATCTTATTTTTTTCTTCATCAGATAAAGACTTGGAAAAAGGCTCAAGTTCTCTTACAGAAATACCATCTAACACTTCCGCATTAAGTCCTCCAACCTTTGAAACAAGAAAGCAGGATATATGTTTATCCGGGTATACGGTTTTTATAGCTTTACATGTCCCAAGAGCGTAGCCTTGAGCACCAAAGATAACTAAATTATTCATCTAATCTCCTTCCATACAATGCTTTCTTGGTTATCATCAATACAAATTGATATTATTATCTTCCTCAGCAAGCTTCTGCATCCTATTTGTGTATCCGGCTTTACTGAAAAAAACAAAATGCTCAACCCTATCTATGTTATGCCAATTAACCTTAGAACATTTTTTCTTTAACTCATAATAAATATCAATATCCTTTGGCTTATCTGTATATTTACACTCGCCAAATACTATATCTTTACCATTAGAATCATACGCTACGATGTCTATCTCTGTATTTTTATCCCACCATCTTCCCACACGGTTGAAAGAAATCTTGTCACTTATAAGATTCCAAGTTTTTTCTCTACATATATCTTCATACACAAAAGAAACATGGTTATCTATGAAATTCTTCTTTATCTTATCTTCTACATACTGTTCCTTACCTGCTTCCAACAAACCTCTGTTAGCATATATAAATTGAAACCAGAACTTTATAAAATTATCTTTTATATAATAAAGACCTTTTTTACTCTTTTCCGGATTTTCCTCAGTTATAGGGACCTGCCTTTCTATAAGATCAAGATTAATAAGCACATTTAGATATTTCGATAGGCTTGTCTGCTTTACATTCATAACTGTTGCTATACTACTAAGCTTATGATTTCCGGCAGCGATCGTCTTTAAAAGTGAAAAATAACTTCCTATCTCTGACACTTCTTTTTGAAGTAGGAACTCAGGTTCCGCATAGAGAAATGAATTTTTAGATAATATATTATTCTTAATCGATTTATATATATCTTTTTCATCAGAAAAAATTTCGATATACTTTGGCACCCCACCTGTCACTGCATATCTTTTTATTATCTCATCCTCAGAAAGCCCCGGAACAAAATCCTTATAATAAGAAAATGGAATCTGCTTCATATTGAGCTGCGCAGTCCTTCTACCATATAAAGGACTATCATAGCTTAAGACCTGTGATGTCAGCATATTAATCAATGAACCACATATTATAAGCATAATATTTTTATCTTTTAATGATTTATCCCAAATCTTCATCATAATAGATGGAAATGCAGGATTAGCTTTACCGATATATTGAAACTCATCCATTGTTACGACAAGCTTTTTCTTTTCGTCGGCAGCATCTGCAATAACATCAAATATGTCTTCCCATCTTCTTACTGTAGCGCTTTTCAATAAGTTATTATTCAATTCTTCAGCAACAACATTTTGAAACTCCCGAAGATTTTCATTTTCACTTTCTTCAGTTGCCAAAAAATGAATACTCTTTTTATCCTCACAAAATTTATTGATAAGCGTAGTTTTACCTATCCTTCTACGTCCATATATCACTACAAAAGACGAGCCTTTTCTATCATATTCAGTTTTTAGAGTTTTTAATTCAATTTCTCTATCAATTAGCTTAATCATATACTTTCCTTTTAAAATTAAAATAATCTTATGACTATATAAAATTATACTTGAAATTATAATAATTTCAAGTATAATTTTACCAAAAATCTTTTTCAAATGACACTATTTATGAATTGCAGGAATGTTACTAATGCTAAACCACTCTCTATTATCATTATAATAATCTTTCATTATTTCTGTCTGTCTACCAAACGAAAAATGTCCAACAACAACATTGTCAGCGACAATAATAGGTTGGGAATTTATAATACAATTCGAACAAACTTCTTCTTCATCACTTCCCATATCAGGATTTCCTGAAACAAAAAAGCCTTGCATTCCATTCCAAAAACTATGCTTCATTAAGATAAACCCTATACTAAATCGCACCCCACAGATAGAATACCCTTTATCATTATTAAACAACTTGTTTAATTCATCTATCTGTAAGGTATTCTTCCACATAAAGACAGCAGTATCCGGATTTTTTTCAATTTCATACTTCGGATTTCCACCTATTCTAATCTTTCCAAACAGGTCTTCGTACTCTTTTTCTTTACCAAGTTTGGCCAAAACCTTTTTATATCCATATCCGTTTACAGGTATTACCGGAGCTACAATTCCAACCTCGTATCCACTTTCCTTCTCTGCCATTATGTAGCAATTAATCAGACCTTCAAAGGCTCCTTCCGTTACAAACATGTCCTCGTCGATTTTATATATCCACTTATAGTCCTCATACAATGCCATAGCGACATTCTGAATGATAGTAACACTATTAATATTTGTTGCAAGATAGGACCAATTGTTCTTCTTAGCACG